>CACXHC010000018.1 GCA_902767285.1 uncultured Ruminococcus sp. | reverse complement strand
CCTCAACGTAGTTGCAAAAGCCGATAGTTTAAAACAGGCGATAACTGATGCTTACAAAGCTGCCGAAAATATAACTTTCGCAAATGCTTACTGCCGTAAAGATATTGGCAAAAAAGCTCTTGAGGCACTCGAAAATTAATTTTTTTTAGGAGGTATGACTTGTGGTTTACAGAATTTTTGTAGAGAAAAAACCGGAACTTGCACACGAGGCGAATACTCTTTGCAGTGATGTTCAGACTCTTCTCGGAATATCAAATCTTAAAAAAATCCGTTTGCTGAATCGCTATGATGTGGATAATATCGAAAAAGAACTTTTTGATTATTCCGTAAAAACGGTATTTTCGGAACCTCAGCTCGATGTTGTTACAGAAGAAATAGAAAATATTGACGGAGCATTCGTATTTGCAGTTGAATATCTGCCCGGACAGTTCGACCAAAGAGCAGATTCTGCCGCACAGTGTATTCAGATAATCTCACAGGGCGAAAGACCGCTTGTTAGAACAGCAAAAGTTTATTTGCTTTACGGTGAACTTTCCGAAAGCGAAATCGCACAAATAAAGAAATATGTAATAAACCCCGTTGAGTGCCGTGAAGCGTCACTCGAAAAATATACAACGCTCGTTTCAAAATACGATATTCCCACACAAGTTGATACGCTTACGGGATTTACCGATTTGGACGAGTCCGGACTCGAGAAATTCATGAAAGAAAAAGGTCTTGCCATGGATTTGGCAGATATAACATTCTGTCGTGATTATTTCAGAACGGAACACAGAGATCCAACTATCACCGAAATAAAAATGATAGACACATATTGGTCAGACCACTGCCGTCACACAACTTTTCTTACTACTATAGATAACGTTACGTTTGAGGACGAACTTCTTCAAAATGCGTACAACGAATATATAGATTTAAGAAAAAAACTCGGCAGAACAAAGCCCATAAATCTTATGGATATAGCTACCATTGGAGCAAGATATCTTAAACACGAGGGCAAACTCGATAAACTTGACGAGTCGGAAGAAATTAATGCCTGCACTGTAAAAATTAAAGTAGATGTAGACGGTCAAACGGAAGATTGGCTGCTCCTCTTTAAAAACGAAACCCACAACCACCCCACCGAAATAGAACCTTTCGGCGGTGCGGCTACTTGCATAGGCGGTGCGATAAGAGATCCGCTTTCGGGGCGTTCTTATGTTTACGGTGCTATGCGTGTAACCGGTGCGGCAGATCCGCTCAAGCCGGTTAGCGAAACTATGGCGGGCAAACTTCCTCAAAGAAAAATAGTTACAACTGCCGCTGCCGGATACAGTTCCTACGGCAACCAAATCGGACTTGCGACAGGTCAGGTTGATGAGATATATCATGAGGGATATGCGGCAAAAAGACTTGAGATCGGTGCGGTTATAGCGGCAGCTCCCGCCGAAAATGTTCGCCGTGAGCGTCCAGAACCGGGTGATATAATTATTCTCCTCGGCGGAAGAACAGGCCGTGACGGTTGTGGCGGTGCAACAGGTTCGTCAAAATCGCATACACTCCAGTCGCTCGAATCATGCGGAGCAGAAGTTCAAAAGGGTAATGCTCCCGAAGAGCGTAAACTCCAGCGTCTTTTCAGAAATAAAGAGGCATCACTTCTTATTAAACGCTGTAACGATTTCGGTGCGGGCGGTGTTTCGGTAGCAATAGGCGAACTCGCTGACGGTTTGGAAATCGACCTCAACAAAGTTCCGAAAAAATACGATGGTCTTGACGGAACAGAACTCGCTATAAGTGAGTCTCAAGAGCGAATGGCGGTTGTTGTTGAGCCGAAGGATGTTGACAGATTTATGGAGCTTGCAAACTCCGAGAATCTCGAAGCAACCGTTGTCGCAGTTGTTAAAGAAGAACCACGTCTTGTTATGAAGTGGAATGGCAAGGATATTGTAAATATTTCCAGAGAATTTCTTAACTCAAACGGTGCGGAAAAGCATATTGATATTACTCCGGCGAAGCCCGAGTGCTATAAGAAAAAAATCTCGGGTGGATTTACCGAAAATTACAAAAAACTCGCTGATGACCTTAATGTATGTTCAAAAAGAGGTCTTTCAGAGAGATTTGACTCGACTATCGGTGCGGGTACGGTAATAATGCCGTTTGGCGGTAAAAATCAGATAACACCGTCACAAGCTATGGTGCAGAAAATTTCGGTAGAGCAGAAGCACACAAAAACTTGCTCGGCTATGGCGTGGGGATATAATCCGTATATCATGGAAAAAAGCTCGTATCACGGAGCATATTTGGCGGTTGTTGAGTCAATATCAAAACTTATCGCAACGGGTGCAAGTTTTGAAGATGTTTATTTGACTTTCCAAGAATATTTCGAGCGTCCGAATACAGACGGCAAACGCTGGGGCAAGCCTCTTTCGGCTTTGCTCGGAGCGTTGAAAGCTCAACTTGATTTCGAGTGCGGTTCTATCGGTGGTAAAGACTCCATGTCGGGTTCTTTTGAGGATTTAGATGTTCCACCGACTCTTGTTTCGTTTGCGGTAACAACAGATAACGTTGATAATATTGTGTCAAACTATTTCAAAAAGCCGAATCGCAGAGTAGCTATAATAAAACCCGAATACGATGAGAACGGTTTGCCGAAGCCCGAATCTCTCAAATCTGTTTTTGCAAAAGTAACCGAACTTCTCAGAAGCGGAAGTGCCGCAGCAGCATACACCCCAACTTACGGCGGTGTTGCCGAGGCTATTATGAAAATGTCTTTTGGTGATGGGATCGGTTTCAGTTTCAACCAAAATATTTCGCTTGACGAAATTTTCGGATACAATTACGGTTCGTTCATTCTTGAGATGACGAACAATATTCCGGTGGGACGTTTCCTCGGAAAAACCACAGATGATGGTAAAATTTCATATAATGATGAGTCAATCGACCTTGCAGAACTTCTTGATATTTACGAAAGTAAACTTGAATCGGTTTATCCGTGCAACATCAAGATGAAAGAAAAGAATATTTCGACATTCTCGTCATCGGTGAGAAATTATCCTTCTCCCGTAATAAAAGTTGCCAAACCAAAAGTTATAATTCCTGTATTTCCGGGAACAAACTGCGAGTACGATACCGCAAAAGTTCTCAGAGATGCCGGTGCAGAGCCTGAAATAATCGTAATAAACAATCTTACCGCCTCAGGAATCGCCGAGTCGGTAGACTACACCGCAAAGAAGATTTCGCAAGCTCAAATAATATTTATTCCCGGAGGATTTTCGGGCGGTGACGAACCGGACGGTTCGGGCAAATTTATTACGGCGTTCTTCAGAAATGCTAAAATAAAAGAAGAAGTAACAAAACTGCTTGATTGCCGTGACGGTCTTATGGCAGGTATCTGTAATGGATTCCAAGCACTCGTTAAACTTGGTCTTGTTCCTTACGGAAAAATAATCGATACAGATTCAAGCTGTCCGACTCTCACATACAACACTATCGGCAGACACCAATCAAGACTTGTTCGTACAAGAATAGCAAGCAACAAATCTCCGTGGCTTATGGAAACAAATGTAGGCGATATTTATACTGTGGCAATATCGCACGGCGAAGGACGTTTTCTTGCAACTCCGGCAACAGTAATGCGTCTTGCTCAGAATGACCAAATCGCAACGCAGTATGTTGACCTTGACGGCAAAGCAACTAATGACGTTAGATTTAATCCGAATGACTCGGTATTTGCAATAGAGGGAATTACTTCACCCGATGGCAGAGTTTTCGGAAAGATGGGTCACTCCGAGCGTATAGGCGACGGACTTTACAAGAATGTTCCCGGTGAATATGATATGGGTATGTTCACCTCAGCCGTAAAATATTTCAAATAATAAAAATTTTGGGGCTGTGAAAAACCAACAGCCCCAAGAAATCTCCAATTTGTTTCTTATGTTCTCTTCTTTTTTTTGAAAAAAAAGAAGCAAAAAAAACTTTTACTATACAAATTTTATGTGTTTCAACGAACATTATTAAAGTTTT
>CACXHC010000017.1 GCA_902767285.1 uncultured Ruminococcus sp. | reverse complement strand
GGCTGTTGTTTTTTCACAGCCCCTTTTTAAGGTAAAAAAGTCGAAATGAAGAAAATAACGTCATTAATTTTGGTAATAGCGATAATATTAGTGAGCGGGTGTACAAAAAATCCGACTTATGGCGAACGCATATCTCAGGCAATCGAAAAAACGACATCTTGGAAAAACGAAAATCTCGAAGCATCAGCCGGCGACAGCGTTTACGATTGGTTTGCATACGGAACGGGCATATCGGGAAATCCCGATTCCGAATATGTAGTATCGGCTGAAAAAATATTTTCGGATGATATGATTATTACTGACAAAGAGAGAATCGCAATTGCAGCAAAAGCCAACGGAGCCGATATTTCGGCTAACGGAATGTTGGACTCGATTGTATCGGATTTGAAATCAAAGCCCCTAACCGAAAGAATGATAAATCATCTTATATTTGGGTTGATGGTGCTTGAAAATCAACCAATAGAAAACACACTCAAAGAAGATTTGATTTCGGAAATCCTCTCTCGGCAAATCGATAGTGGGGCGTTGTATATGATAAACAAAAATACGTCCGAAACCGACATAACAGCGATGGCGGTTCACGCACTTTCTCCGTATATGGAAGATGAGAAAGTGAGCAAGGCGGTAAATTTGATGATAGATTATTTGTCAACACAAGTCACATCCGAATGTTCGGTCAAGAATTGGGGAGAGGCTTCGTGCGAAACCACAGCTCAAACGATAATTGCAGTTTGTTCAGTCGGAGCAAACCCAATGACCGACAGCAGGTTTACAAAAGGTGAGAAAAATCTCATCGACGGACTTTTGTCCTATCAGCAGAGCAACGGCGGATTTGCACACACTTCGGGCGGAACTTCCGATACATACGCCACGGCACAGGCTTTCTATTCGCTTTGTTTTGCGTTTGCTTGAGGAAACCTTTTTTGAAAAAAAGGTTTCCCCAAACCCCTTCCAAAAAACTTTTGATTATTAGAGGAGGGATTTTGTGAAAAAAAGGAGTATTTGGGTTATAATAATATTATTAATAGTGGTTGTTTTTGCGTTGAATTTTGAAACCGTTGGCAAGCACTATTCTGCCGACAATGGCAAATCAGAGAATTATGTTGGATATGTGGTAATTTCTGTTGATGCCAACCAAATAGCCGAAAACAAAATAATTGTTCCCGAAACCGAAATTCCTATTTCTGATGATGATACGGCATTTTCCGTTTTAAACGAAATTTTGACTGAACAAAAAATTCATTTTGATTATGCCGGAGTTTCGGGCAACTCTGTATACGTCAAGGCAATCGACAATATTTATGAGTATGATTACGGCGATTTGTCAGGCTGGATGTACAGCGTCAATGATAACTTTCCCACAATTTCAAGCTCGGAATATATTCTGCACGACGGCGATATTGTAAAATGGGTCTACACCCGTGACCTCGGCAGAGATGTTGGTGATAATTATTATGCAAAATGAGTGTGCGTTTTCCAAAATACACCCGCTTCCGCTTTTTATGTGGTTCGTGTCGGTAATATCATTTACGGTGCTTGCCATGAATCCGATAATAGTCATAATTTCGTTTATTGGTGCGGTTGCCCACAGAATACTTGTATCAAAAAAAATCAGTGTAAAATCAATAATCGGAAATGCTGTTTTTATGATGATGATAACAATTATAAATCCGCTTTTTTCTCACCACGGAGTAACCGAGCTTTTCTTTTTGGGCGGTCTGCCCGTTACGCTTGAGGCACTGATATTTGGATTTTTTATGTCCATAGTTATTCAGACATCGATATTATGGTGTTTATCTATGTCTGAGTGCATGACCTCCGACAAGATAATCCACCTTATAGGAAAGATTTTTCCTAAAATTGCAGTTTTGATTTCTTTGATACTTAGATTTATACCGCTAATGAAAGATAAATATAAGCGGATAATTGATTCCCAAACCGCTTTGGGAGAACCAATATCTTATTTGTCGGCGTTTTCGGTTCTTGTTTCGATATTTCTTGAGGATTCGATAGACACCGCCGACAGCATGAAATCTCGTGGAGCTGAATTAAAAAACAGAACAAATTATTCTAATTTTAAATTTTCGCCTAAAGATTTTTGTTTTCTGATTTTTGATGTAATAATATGTGCGGTCATTATAATTTCGATAAAAAAAGGCTGTTTGAATTTTTCGTTTTACCCGTCAATATCCGAAATACCAACCGAAAATTCGGCTTGCTTTTCATATATAATGTTTGCGATTTTGGCATTTGTCCCCGCAGCTGTTGAGGTGATTTTTTGGACTCGATTTGTGTCGATAAGCTCAGTTTTAAATATCCCGATGAAAAAACAAAAGCACTGAACGAAATTTCGTTCAGTGTAAAAAGAGGCGAAATAGTTCTTTTGTGCGGACGTTCAGGAAGCGGAAAAACAACTCTCCTGAAACTTTTGAAAAAACAGCTCGCACCCTACGGCGAACGCACAGGCGATATTTTTGTTTTAGGCAAAAAAATAGAAGAGCAGTCGGAACAAGAATCAGTAACCGCAGTTGGATTCGTTATGCAGAACAGCAACACTTCGATTGTCACCGAAACCGTTTGGAGAGAGCTTGCGTTCGGACTCGAAAGCCTCGGCAAAAGCAGTGACGAAATCCGCCGAAAAACAGCCGAAATTTCGGTATATTTCGGACTTGAACCAATATACAATAAAAAAACGGAATATCTTTCAGGCGGTGAACGTCAGATTGTAAATCTTGCCAGCGTAATGCTTCACGAACCCGAAATTCTCTTGCTTGATGAGCCTACATCTCGGCTCGATACAATATCCGCAAAAAAATTAATATCGCATATAATAAGATTGAATAGGGAACTCGGTACAACCGTCATAATATCCGAACATTATACGGACGATATTTTTTCCTATGCCAATAGGGTGATTCTTCTCGAAAAAGGAAAATTAATCGAAAATTCTCATCCAAAACATATAAGCCAAAATTTTAGTGAGATATTTTTACCAACATCAGCACGAATTCATAGAGCAATATCACCAAACGCAAATGAAATTTTGGTTACATCAGCCGAAATCCGCAGATATATTTTGGATAATTATACGATTACAAAAAATATTATGCCTATCAGTTCGCAGCCTGAACAAAACAACGAAAATATTCTAAAAATTCGGAATATTTATTTTAGGTATTCAAAAAATGAAAGCGATATTTTGACCAATCTTTCACTTGATGTCAAAAAAGGTGAAATTTTTAGCATTATTGGAAGCAACGGTTCGGGCAAATCGACTCTTTTAAAAATAATTTTGGGTACAGAAAAAATATACAGCGGATTTTATAAACGCAGTAAAAAAATTAAAATATCGATGTTGCCCCAAGACCCACGGGAAATATTTTTTAAATCGACTGTTGAAGAGGATTTGCTTTCGGTCTGCGATAACAAAGAGCGAATATCGGATATATGCGAATTTTTGGGAATATCCGAACTAATGTCTCGCCACCCGTATGATTTAAGCGGAGGAGAACAGCAAAAAACGGCATTAGCCAAAATTCTTCTCACATCTCCTGATATTATTCTGCTTGACGAGCCAACAAAAGCTATGGATTTTGAATCAAGGCAATCAGTTATCTCAATAATACGCAATCTCAAAAAGAGCGGAGTAACGCAAATAATCGTAACGCACGACACCCGAACCGCTTCCGAGTGTTCCGACAGATGTGCATTTTTGTTCAACAAAAATATAGTTTCGATAGACGAGCCAAAAAGATTTTTTTCTCAGCTTACATACTTCACCACCCCTGAAGCCCAAATTGCAAGAGGTATATTTCAAAATGCGGTAACGATGAGCGACGTTGTCGAGATGTGCCGAAAAAATAATATAAAATGAAAGCACCGTGATAAATGTTGAAAAAAAATATTATATACGAAATATTGATTATTTTTGTATTTATTCCGACATTAATTTTTGCCGGAATATGTGTCTTTTCAGACCGAAAATATTTGTTAATATCGTTTGCTGTTGCGGTTAGTTCGGTCATACCGTTTTTAATATCGTTTGAAAAGAAGGCGAATTTCTCAAAAAAAGCCGTACTTCTCGCAGTAATGACAGCGTTATCAATAGTCGGCAGAGCCTTGTTTGCACCTCTGCCGTTTTTCAAGCCGGTTACAGCGATAGTCGTACTGTGCGGAATGGAGCTTGGGTGCGAATCAGGTTTTTTATGTGGAGCTATGTCGGCATTAATATCAAATTTCATGTTTATGCAGGGGCCGTGGACACCGTTTCAAATGTTTATATGGGGAAGTATAGGCTTTGTTGCCGGACTGATGAGTGGTATTTTAAAAAAAAGCCGAATTTTTCTTTTAATTTACGGAGCGTTGTCGGGATTGGTATATTCCGCATTTATGGATATATGGACAACCATGTGGTGGGACGGTCGGTTTAATATTTTGAGATACATATCCGCATTAGTTTCGGCGATACCTATAACAGCAATATATGCCGTATCGAATATTATTTTTTTATTGGTATTATCAAAACCAATAACTCGGAAATTGGAACGGATTTGTAAAAAATACAATTTGTAAAATTTTTAGTTGTATATATTTTTATAAAGTGATGAGAATGTGTTCAAAATATGAATAAATTCAAAAAAATAGCTGAAAATAAGTCGAAAATAACCAAAATACAATTTTTGACCGTTTATTTATTTCGTACTGCGAGTTATAATGATTTGTATAGTAGGAGGTAGATACAAAATGACTCATGCAGTCGCTTCGCTTAATACAAAGAGGACACTTGCAAATTCTTTACGAAAAGCCATGGAGAAAAAGCCGTTTTCAAAAGTAACGGTTACGGAGATAATAAAGGATAGTGGCGTAAACAGAAAAACTTTTTATTATCATTTTCAGGATATTTATTCTTTGCTGAAATGGATGGTTCAGCAAGATGCAGTCGATGTTGTAAAAAACTTCGACATAGAATCTGATTTTGGAAAAGCAATTGTTTTTGTTATGAATTATGTCGAACAAAACAGCCACCTTGTGTTCTGTGCGTATGATTCGGTGGGACATGATGTAGTAAAATCTTTCTTCTACGATGATTTTATAGAACTCATGAAAAAATATATTATCATTAACGAAAGAAAGCATAATTTGGTTCTTAATGAGCGCTATAGAGCATTTCTCAGCAGATTTTACACGGAGGCTCTTTCGGGTATGCTCATGGATTGGATAAAGGATAAAGAATCGGTTGACAAGCAGTATGTTGCCGATGTTATTTCAAAAACGATATTGTCATCTTTAAATGGCATTTTTGATGATTATAAATCTCTCTCTTAAATTGCTTTGTCAACACAAAAAGGAAATCGACTGTACAAAAAGTTACAGTCGGTTTCTTTTTTAGTCAGTATATGTGTTAGAGCAGACTTCTTTTATTTTATCCCTCAGTTTAAAATAGTCCTCCATAGCGGCGGGTTTGTTATTGGGATTGCGAAGCAGAGCCGAGGGGTGGAGTGTAGCCATCATAAAGATGCCTTTGCGTTCGGTAAAAATACCGTGTTCACGAGAAACTTTTATATCAGGCTTGATAATTTTCGCCGCAGCGGTACTTCCGAGACAAACTATTATTTTGGGATTCACAAGTGCGGTTTGATTTCTCAGCCAGTCGATGCAAGCGTCCTGTTCTTCTGGTTTAGGCTTGCGGTTCATAGGCGGACGGCATTTCACCATGTTGGCTATATAGATGTTTTTGGTGCGGTCGAGGTCGATTACAGCGAGCATTTTGTCGAGCAGTTTTCCCGATCTTCCAACAAACGGCTGACCGCTGAGATCCTCTTGTTCGCCCGGCCCTTCGCCAACGAACATAACCTCGGCTTTCGGATTTCCCGTACCAAAAACAAGATTTGTCCTTGTCTGACCAAGCTCACATTTTTGGCACGTCATGCAGTTGTTTTTCAAATCTTCCCAATTATTGTACATAATGATTCTCCCTTTCTCATGTTTTGATGCAAATTTTATCTTCTTTTTTTGAAAAAAAAGAAGCAAAAAAACTTTTGTTGATATACAGAACCTTTGTTAGTTTACCATACAAACAGCAAAAATACAATATATTTGCCGTAAATGTTGTAAAAATCTCAAAAAGTTGTTGAAATTTTTGTTGAAATGATGTACAATATTATGTGAGGATTGCTGAACACCGGCAATAAATAAATTAATGGATTGGTGATAAACAATGAAAGTAATGGTTGAAACTTCTGCACGTCATATTCATGTAACGAGAGAAACATTCGTTGCCCTCTTTGGCGAAGATGCAGAACTTACAAAAAAGAAGGATCTCTCCCAGCCCGGACAGTTCGCCTGTGCCGAAAAAATTACGGTAGTAGGCCCTAAAGGTGAGTTCGCTATGTCTATTCTCGGGCCGTACAGAAATGCCGATCAAGTTGAAGTATCTCTCACAGATGCACGCAAGCTCGGTATTGCTGTTCCCACAAGAGAGAGCGGAGATATTGAAGGCACACCCGGCTGTAAACTTGTCGGCCCCAAAGGTGAACTCGAAATAACAAAAGGCGTTATAGCTGCACAGCGTCATGTTCACCTGACCCCCGAAGATGCCGAAAAATTCGGACTCAAAGATAAACAAATCGTCAGCGTTAAAATCGATGCCGGTACAGGCAGAGCATTAACTTTCGGTGATGTCGTTTGCAGAGTAAGAGCAGATTTCGCAACCGCTATGCACATCGATACCGATGAAGCAAACGCCGGAGCAATTTCGGGTGTTGTAGACGGAATAATTATTCCTTAATTATTAAATAACTATTAAATGAAAACAAGAAGTATTTGTTTGTCGGTTTTTACTGTTGTCTTTTTGTCGCTTGTTGTGTTGACCTCGGGACTAATATCAGCCCTTCCCGAGGAAGATACAATAAACGATGCGTTGAAGGATCTCGACCCAACCGATATGTCGATATATTATGCCATGGGGGAGTATTATCCTCCCGATGATGTCGACACTCTAAACGTCAATTGGTTCGGTGGCAGAGTCGAGATAATCGCCTATAATGAATCTTATTACTTTGTTGAAGAATCCGCCACTCGTCAGCTTATGGAAAACGAACGCCTCGCATTTGCTCTTCAGGATAATGAGTGTACCGTCTATTATCAAAGTGACGAAAGCTCCTTAGATGATTTGTATAAAAAAGTCGAAATTCGTATTCCGAAAAGTAAAGCCGATAAGCTGAAATCATTGAATATAAATACAAACGGCGAAGTGATAATAAAAAATATCGTAGCCGAAAATATTACTGTAAACGGGAAAACCGGCAGAGTTTTGTGCGAAAATACTTATTCAAATTCGACACAGCTTACTACATCAAGCGGAAATGTCGATATTTTGGTGAATAATGACATTGGTTATTCTATGGATTTTTCATCAAAGAACGGTAAAATGACCTCGTATGTCGATAACGGACTAAATTCATATATCAGCGGTGACGGACGCTATAAATTCGCAGTAAAAACAAAAAACGGTGATCTCAAGATTGCTCTTAATTTAAATAAAAAATAAAAAAATATATGCTCATGACATGGTGTTTTGCATAAAAAGTAAAAAATAGCTCAACAAAAATATGTGTTTGTTGCATTACAAAATTTTTATATTTTTTTTGCGGAAACAGTGTTGACATTTCTTTTTTACGATGATATAATGAATAATAAGATGCTATGTGTGTGTATTCTGTTAAGGAAGTGATGCTGATAATGAGGAAAAAGAGTAACGCCGAAGTTAAAACGACAGATACCGATTTAACCGAAAATACAAAAAATACAGAAGATGAAGAAGATTTAAGTACTGGGTATCGTGTATTTTCCATAGTCCGCTCGGTGTTTGTTTATTTGCTCTCGATTCTCATTGTTGTGGCGGCTGTGTTATTTGCGACAGACAGAAATCCCACAAAGTCAATGTTTGGCTATCGATATTATATTGTGCTTACAGATTCAATGGTACCCGAGTTTGCAAGCGGAGATATGGTATTTGTGAGATTGGCTAATGCAGATGAAATTGGCGAAGGTGATGTAATAACATTCAATCCGTCATCAAATTCAGATGCTTACCTTACGCACCGAGTTATTGAGAAAATCGAAAATTATGAGGGTACCGGCGTCACCTGTTTTAAAACAAAGGGTGATGCGAACAGTTCTGAAGATACTTTTCTTATTGATGAGAGCCGAGTTATAGGAACAGTTAATTTTCACATTCCAAAATTAGGCTTGATAGTGCGTTTTGTGCAGTTAAGGTGGTATTTTATAGTTCCGCTTATAGTGCTTGTTGGTGTATTTTTCAGTCTTATGATGCGTTACTTTGATGGCGATGATGACGAAGACGACGAAGAGTCCGGCGACGACACCCCCATCGGAAACGACCTCAACAGCAGTAACGCCTGATTTGAGGATAGTATTGACGATGTTCAAACCTAAAAAATTTATAAAAAAAGGGAGGAACAAACAATGAAAAAAACAAAAAACAAGAAAAAAGCAAAAAGAGAACGCCGAGTGTTAGTAGCTGCTTTGCTTGTGGCTGCTATTACCATTACCGGCAGTACATTTGCGTGGTTCACGAGTAAAGATGAAGTTACCAACCGTTTGACGGCAAGTGCAAACTACGGTGTAAGCATTGCCGAGGATTTCACACCGCCTGAGAACTGGGTTCCCGGTCAGGAAATTGAGAAAAACGTTAGCGTTGTAAATACCGGTAATGTAGATGCTTTTGTAAGAGTTTGGCTTGAAGGTGAGTTCAATCTTGTAAAAGAAGGTGCTGGACTTGCTTATGCAAGTGCAGGTACTCCAGCTGCAATCACAGATAACGCAAGACTTGCTGCACTCGGTTTTGAGAAAACTGGAACAAGTTACGTTAAAGTTTTGAGCAAGGATCAAACAATTAATCCTGCAAACAGCAATGTTACAACAAATAGTTCGAATGCATATTCAGAAGTGCAAGCCTTACAAACAGGCGGTTATCTTGCGTCTGCACCCAACGATGCAGTATATAGATATACATTGAATCAGAATAAAGCGGTTAATGTTTATTATGATGATACAAACAATGCTGTTACTGATATTGTTACTGGTTCAACTGTTATTGTAGATAATGTTGCAACAGCACCTGCATCAAATGTTTATCATGCACCATACACTGCTTATGGTGATGTTGATGCTGACACATTTATGCCGGCTACTACAGGTTTGTATCTTTTCCGTCGCAATGTCGATGTAAACAACGTAGAGACTGACAGAGATTGGGAGTACAGTGGCTATTATTATGTTTCCTCCAGTAATGAAGATGGCACCTGGGCAAACCAAGGCAAGTATTATGCACTGAAAACTAAGACTGATGCATCTGGAAATGATACCGTATATGTTGACGGAATTTCCTATAATAATGATTCTTCTAATCCAACAACATGGTATGTTGATAGACAGACTGGTGCAATAATAAGTACTACAGGAATAACAAATGTAAAGTTGTTTGAAGCTGTCGAAAGTACTGTAGTAGACAATGATATTGCTTGGACTTATACTGCTGC
>CACXHC010000016.1 GCA_902767285.1 uncultured Ruminococcus sp. | reverse complement strand
TTAGGTGATATAATAATCAGAATCGATGCTCATGCCCGAATCCCTTTTGATTATGTAGAACAATGCGTTATCGAAATAAAAAACGGTGAGGACATCGTTGGCGGTGGCAGACCTTGTATAACACAGCACAAAAACGAATGGTCAACAACTCTGCTTGCGGCGGAGGAGTGTCTTTTTGGCAGTTCTATAATGGGATACCGAAGAAAACACGAAAAAAAAGAATACCTCTCTTCACTCTTTCATGCAGCATACAGAAGAGAAGTTTTTGAAAAAGTCGGTGGATTTAACATTTTTCTCGGCAGAACCGAAGATAACGAAATCCATTACCGCATGAGAGAAAAAGGATACAAATTTGCGTGTTGTCCGAACATATCATCAAATCAATATATGCGAGAGTCGTTCAAAGCTATGATAAGACAAAAATTCGCCAACGGATTTTGGATTGGCTTAACTTTTTTTGAATGTCCGAAATGCTTATCGATTTTGCATTTTGCTCCGCTGGGACTCGTTTTGGCACTGACATTTTGCATTATAAGAGCCTGCATGGGGGAAACGCTCCTTCTAAAAACGCTTTTGACTTTTTACTGTCTTTTTGACATAGCTATAACCGTAAGTGCCTTGAATTTCGGGGGATTCAACAAAACCAAACCTTTGTTATTTTTGATGTTCCCTACATTACACATTGCTTATGGAGTCGGTACGGTATGCGGAATATTGTCATGGATTCCGTGGAAAATCAAGCACCCGACAAAAGAGGCGAAAAGAGAAATTCGCCGTGTTAGGCGAGAAATCAGAGATAATACAATTTCAACCGAAGAATAGGCAGGCGGTGTTTGCTCCCAATACGCACTATGATTTTGAAAAAAATCATAGCAACAAATCTGACTGCGTTGTATGCATTCAGACTTGTTGGACAACAGAAAAAGCCAAATATAAAGCGATAATTTGCTTTACATTTACAAAAAGTTTTTTTGCTTCTTTTTTTTCAAAAAAAGAAGAAAAAAATAAAAAAAGGAATGTGAAAAGAAATGAAAAAAGTAAGAACACGTTATGCACCGAGTCCGACAGGATTCATGCACGTTGGAAACCTGAGAACGGCTTTATACGAATATCTTATTGCGAAGTCGCAAGGGGGGGATTTCGTTCTCAGAATAGAGGACACCGACCAAGAAAGATATGTCGAGGGTGCTGTTGATGTTATCTACCGAACATTGAAAACTGCCGGTCTGAAACACGATGAAGGCCCCGACATCGGCGGAGATTTCGGGCCGTATGTTCAAAGCGAACGCAAAGACCTTTATTTACCTTATGCCGAGGAGCTTATCAAAAAGGGTCATGCGTACCGCTGTTTCTGCACAAAAGAAAGACTCGATGCTCTCAAAAATACCGAGGAATTTGCAAACGGCGGTTATGACCGCCACTGCCGAAATCTTCCTCAAGAAGAAATAGACAAACTGCTCGCCGAAGGTACGCCATACGTTATTCGCCAAAAAATGCCTATCGACGGAACAACCACTTTTGTTGATAAAGTCTTTGGCGAAATTACAGCTCCTAACTCCGAACTGCAAGACCAAATCCTCATAAAAACAGACGGATATCCTACCTATAATTTTGCCAACGTTATTGACGATCATCTTATGGGAATCACTCATGTTGTGAGGGGCAACGAGTATCTTTCCTCAACTCCCAAATACAATCTTTTGTATGAGGCTTTCGGTTGGGAAATCCCCGTTTATGTTCATCTTCCGCTCATTATGGGTAAAGACGAAAACGGCGATATTTCGAAATTGTCAAAACGTCATGGCTCGACCGGTTTCGATGACCTTATCGCAGAAGGCTATCTTCCTCAAGCAATCATCAATTATATAGCTCTGCTCGGCTGGTGTCCCGACAGTAACAACGAAATGTTCACTCTCGCCGAACTCGAAAAGGAATTTTCGGTAGACCGCATAAGCAAATCTCCCGCAGTTTTTGATTATGCCAAATTGGAGTGGTTCAACGGCGAATATATAAAATCTATGACTGTGGAGGATTTCGAAAAAATCGCCCGTCCGTTTATTCGTCAGGCAATAGGCGACAAGCCCCTCGATACTCTCAAAATAGCTCAAATATTACAGCAGCGTACAACTAAGCTGACGCAGATTCCCGAAGTTATCGACTTCTTTGCCGAACTTCCCGAATACGATGCCGAAATGTTCATAAACAAAAAAAGCAAGACCAATGCTGAAAATGCTCCCGTAATGCTGAAAGCCGCTTACGATGAACTGAAATCTCTCCCCGAGTGGACAAATCAGTCGATCCATGATTCACTTATAGGACTTGCCGAAAAACTCGCTGTTAAAAACGGCACCGTTATGTGGCCCGTTAGAATATCAGCAGCAGGCAAAAAAGTTACTCCGGGCGGTGCAGTCGAAATACTCGACATTCTCGGCAGAGAAGAGTCATTATCGAGAATCGAAAAAGGTCTTGAAAAATTAAAGTAAAAGAAAGGATAAGAAACAATGGCAGAAGAATTTTCAAATGCTAATTTTATACACGATTTTATAGACGAAGATATTGCTCCCGGCGGAGATTACGCCGGAATGACCGTTCATACACGATTTCCGCCCGAACCTAACGGATACCTTCATATAGGTCACGCAAAAGCCATTTGCATAGATTTCGGAACAGCCGAAAAATACAACGGTCTTTGTAATCTTCGCATGGACGACACCAACCCCACAAAAGAGGACGAAGAGTATGTTGATGCCATAAAAGAAGATATAAAATGGCTCGGCTTTGACTGGGGCGACCGTTTCTATTTTGCTTCTCAGTATTTTGAGAAAATGTACGAGTGTGCAGTCGAACTAATAGAAAAAAATCTCGCTTATGTTTGTGAACTCACTCCCGAACAGGTCAAAGAGTATCGAGGAGATGTTTCGACTCCCGCAAAAAGTCCTTATCGTGACAGACCTGTTGAAGAAAGTCTCGATTTATTCAAGCGTATGAAAGCGGGCGAGTTTGAGGACGGCAAAATGACTCTCAGAGCAAAAATTGACCTTGCTTCCGGAAATTTCAATATGCGTGACCCCGTTATTTATCGAATCAACAGAATAACTCACCACCGCACGGGCAACGATTGGTGTATTTATCCTATGTACGACTTTGCTCACCCCATCGAGGACGCACTCGAAGGAATAACCCACAGTCTTTGCACTCTTGAGTTTGAGGCACATCGCCCTCTTTATGACTGGGTTAGAGATAACGTAACTCTTCCTTCAAAACCACGTCAGATAGAATTTTCTCGTCTTGGCATAACCAACACCGTTATGAGTAAACGAAAACTCCGTAAACTGGTCGAGGACGGATTTGTAGACGGTTGGGACGATCCCCGTATGCCTACTCTTTGCGGACTTCGCCGCAGAGGTTATACTCCGGCTTCTATAAGAAATTTCTGCGAGAGAATCGGTATATCAAAAACAAACTCCACTGTTGATTACGCATTTTTGGAGCATTGTTTGAGAGAAGATCTCAACGAAACCGCCGAGAGAACTATGGCTGTAATTGACCCCGTTAAACTCATTATAACAAATTATCCCGAGGGGCAGACCGAAGAATTTGAAATTGAAAATAATCCGAATAATCCCGCTGACGGTACACGAAAAATCACTTTTTCGAGAGAGTGCTATATCGAAAGAAGCGACTATATGGACGCTCCCGTTGTTAAAGGATATTTTAGACTTTATCCCGGCAACGAGGTAAGATTAAAAACAACATATATCGTAAAATGCACCGGTTGTAAGCGTGACGAAAACGGCGAACTTTTGGAGGTTTACGCAGAGTACGATCCGGCAACAAGAGGCGGAAATACTCCCGATGGTAGAAAAATCAAGGGTACAATTCATTGGGTAGATGCAAATAACTGTCTTGATGCAGAAGTTAGAATGTACGAAAATCTCTTCACCGACCCCGAACCCGATACAGCCGACAAAAATTTTGTTGATTACATAAACCCCAATTCATTGAAAATCCTCAAAAACTGCAAAGTTGAAAAAGGACTTTCGGAAAGTTCTAAAACTCATTTTCAGTTTATGAGAATAGGATATTTCTGCACAGATAAAGACTCGGGAAAAGATGGAAAACTTATTTTCAATAAGAGTGTATCGCTCAAAGACGGATTCAAGAAAAAATAAATATTCGATATGAGATACACTAAGATTCCGCTTAAAATAAAAAGCAGTGATGATATTCACGATTTGAACGGCATTATCTATGTGCCGATAGGTTCGGTAAAAGCCACCGTTCAGATAATTCATGGAGTGTGCGAGCATATAGAACTTTATGACGAGTTTATGAGCAGACTTGCCCAAAATGGCATAGTCTGCTTTGCACACGACCAGCTCGGTCACGGCAGAACTGCCCGAAATTTTGATGAACTCGGCTTTTTTGCGTCCGAAAACGGTGTTGAGCATTTGGTTGACGATGCTTGCAAATTCGCTTGTGAGTGTATAAGCGATTACAATACAAAGCATTTTATTTTCGGTCACAGTATGGGGACTTTTACAACTCGAATATGCTGTGAAAAATATCCGCAGATTGCTGACGGGATAATTCTTGCCGGAACTTCCGGACATCAGCCGGCGGCTCCGATAGGTATCGCAGTTACTGATATTAAAAGCATGATACAGGGCAGCGAACATCGTTCCGAGTCAACACAGCGTATGTTTTTTGATATATATAACTATGTTTTCAGAGCCGAAACCGATGATTATTCTTGGCTTTCCACGCTTCCCGAAGTTATAGAGTCGCACAAAAATGACGAGTATTTCAATTTCACGTTTTCGATAAAAGCGATGAACGATATTGTCAGATTGTGCAACGAGTGCAACAGCGAAGAGTGGTTTGCGAATTTTCCTAAAATTCCGTCACTCATAATTTCGGGAGAGCATGACCCGCTCGGAAATTTCGGTAAAGGCGTGCTTGAGGTGTACAAAAAACTTAAGGATACTTCACCTTCAACATTCAAACTATATCGAAATGCCCGTCACGAGCTTTTGCACGAATACTGCACCGAAACCGTTATTTCAGATATTATTTCATGGATAAATACAAATATATAAAGGAGAATTTTTGATATGCCATATACTTACCAACAAAATGTTGACCCTTATTTTGAAAATTTTAAACTGATTGAAATTGATGATGCTACATATACAAAAGTTTCGGATTTTGCTGTCGAGCTTGTAAAAGCTAAGGCAAAAGAGCCACATCACAAAATTGATAATCAAAAAGAACACAAAAGATTTATGACCGGATTTTTGGGCGAAGCCGCTTTGGAAAAATTTTTTGGTATTCCGGTAATAGATTGGACAATTGGGCCATCTAATTTTTATAATACTGCGGATATCCCAAACTATTATGTAGGGATAAAGAGTGTTGAATACGGCAAATTTCCTGTAATTTTCAAGAATAATTTCTATGCACAAATGATCTGCATACGCAGTGTAGAAAAGCCAAACAACATATATATTTGCGGTCTTGCAACAAAAGATGTTCTTAATAACTGCCAAAGCACCGAACTTATTATAGATCCGAGATTGAAAGCAAGAGGAACTAAGACAGGTTTTTACGGATTTGACAAACTTATTACCGTAAATTCTTTGGACGACCTTGCATCTTATAAAAAGAGATAAAAAATGTTGCTGTGAAAAATTGGCTTTCTTGGGA
>CACXHC010000015.1 GCA_902767285.1 uncultured Ruminococcus sp. | reverse complement strand
TGGGAAAACCTTTTTTTAAAAAAGGTTTTCCCAAGAAAAGCCGGATATATACACTATCGTTTGTTTAAAGCTGTGTTCGGATTGACAATATTAATTTTTTGATGTAAAATTTAAATTGGGTTTTTTTACAATTATTTAGAGATTGGTGGTGCTTTATATGAAAAATTTAAATACCGGTTCTTCTCGTAAGTTCGGACAGATTTCTTATGAGGATTATATTAACGCCCTCCAAAATTATAATGTTATTAAACAAGCCTCGGAAAAAGCTAAGGCTTTATCAGACAGCACAGAGAAAAAACTCAACAGCATAAAGCGTGAGATAAATATTCTTAAACAGAAAAATAAGAATAATCGTGATAAGTATAAAGAAATTCTTGATGCGGAAATTAAGGAAAGAGAGAGAGTTTGGGAAAATACTGACGGGAATTTCGATTTTAAAATCAATATTAAAATCGAATCCGAAAACGAATCCGCTAATGCCGATATTAGTAATAAAAAAAGTAAGTTGGACGGCGAAATAAAAGATGTCAAATCTTTGATAAAAGAAGATAAAAAAAAGGTGGAAGCCTTAACTGCCGAGTACGAACAGCTTTTAAAACAACAAAAGAGTTTTGCTAATTTTTCAGGAAAAAAAGCCGTTCCGCCTGATGAAACTGCTCTCGCTTTTTTGGAAAAAGCTCTCAGAAAAAAACTGCTCACGGAATATCAGGAGAATGTTGTTTATCAAGATGTCAAAACTGCCTGTGAAAGCTGGCTGACGGGGTTCGCCGTTTTCGAAAAAGCTGAAAGAGATTTCGTAAACTCCGAGTTTTATCAAAAACTCCAAAAAGCTCGCCTCAGTAAAGTTGTAATTGATAAAACAGCGTTTACTTGTCAGATTGTTCTCTCTGCGGTTCTTGCCGTGATTACTCTGGTTATATGCGGTTTTAGTCCGAACGTTTTTTCGTTTATAGTACATACTGCCGTTACAACGTTTGCGTTCGGTGGATTGTTCGCCACCGGTTTGTTTTTTGCCGATACTAAATATGGATTTATCAAAAATATTCCGCTAAATGAAAAAGTATTCAAAATAATTGTGTTCTCGTTGGGATGTATTATCGGGGCGGCTGTGGGATTGTTTCTGATTTCGCCGTATCGAAATTTGTTTGTTTTTGGATTCGGTGTTCTTGCATCTTTGGCTTGCGGATTTCTTCTCAACCGCACTCTTAAAACAAGATTCGCAATTAGATGTATGTCGAAAATCGAATTTCTGAAGAATAAAGAGCGAAAACGCATTTTCAAAAAATACGAGTCTTTCGACAACGGAAGTTATAATTTTATGATATACTGCTATCTCAATCACAAGGCGGTCGAGCAGTATCTTTCAATGCATTATGTTAATAAAAAAAGACAGGAAATTCAAAAAAATATAAATCAAAATCGAAACGACTACAAGTTTTTTAGTGAGGAACTCGAAAACGCTCAGAAAAAGTTGAAATCTTTGAAAAGCAGTTCGGCTTTAGATGATTACACCCGTGAACGACTTCAAAAACGTGACGAGAAAATCAAAGAGCTGGAAAACAGCCGACCAAAAAAACCCGATTTTGTCGCACTGGCTAAACAGCGTAAAGAAAAAGAACTGACCGAGCTTGATAATCAACTTGCCGAAAATAACAAAAAAATACAACAGCTTTCGGATACTCTTCCTCCGCTGGAAAACGAGTTCGGTGATAAAAAATCCGATTCGGACGAGCTGGAACAGCGGTTCTCCAAAATCGAAAATATAATAAAATCGTGGGATCAAACACCTCTGCCAATATCCACAAATTATAGACTCAACGGTACTGTGTGCGTAAACTGCGACAGTATCAGAATTTTTAACCATAAGCTGAAACCTACTATATTTGAGTACTCTTCTGACAGACCTACACGATATCCGATTACGCTTATTCACGAGCTTGTTTTTGAGTACGTCAAGGGGCTTTGCCTTATAAATCCACGCCGACTTCTTCAAATAAACATTTTTGATTATGTATCCGACCCCGAGATTTTTTACACTTCAAAATATTTCAAGCAGATATTTACCAAAGGCGTTATAGGCGGTTTTTATTCGATGAAAGATTTTGAAATAAGACTCATATCCGACAACAACGGATATAAAACTTTCAGAAATCTTGTTAAGGCTCAAACCGGAGAGATGGGACAGCTTATCAAGGATAATACGGATCGTATTCCGCAAGATGCTGTAAAAGATATAGTTCTTGCAAATCAGATAATCAATCAAAATACGGATCTGTTTATGTACGAAGTTTGTATTTTTATTGTTCCGAGGGAGTTTGACCCTGATGTTTTTGATATTCCAAGGGGAATTATAGAGCTGATTTGGCGAGGCAGCTATATAAAATACGGTATTCTTCCGGTATTTTTTTACGATAAGCAAAGTGTTTCTCCAAAATGGAAAATGATTATTGATGATATACAAAAAGTGGGTAATTTATTCGAGCTTAATTGATACTACTCAACAATTATTGTGGATTTTGTATATAAAAAAATCTAAAATTCGACATAAATAAACGTTATCGCCGAAATTGATATTTTTTCATAAAGTTCATAATTTGTTAACAATTGTATGTTATAATTGTACTCAAGTTGATAGGTTCATCAATAATTATTAAGCGTTCTACTAATTTTCATATACCTTCCAAACCGGGCAGAAGTACAGAGTGCTTCTGCCCGTCCCCTTTAGCGAGTTTTTTGACATGAGAAAAATAGGTTTATACATACACATTCCTTTTTGTAACGGCAAATGTCCGTACTGCGACTTTTTTTCTGTACAATCAGACAGCACGGCTCATAATTTTTATACTTCACGGATAATCGACAAGCTGAACTCGCAATCGGGTTTTCTTGCCGATACTGTTTATATCGGCGGAGGAACACCGAGTATTATCGGAACGGATAATCTTTGCAGAATACTCGATTCCGCCCGTGAAAATTTCGGCACAGCGGAAGAAGTCACAATTGAAGTAAATCCCGAGTCGGCATATTCTCTAGACTTTGAAAAGCTGAAATATCACGGACTTAACAGAGTGTCAATGGGACTTCAGTCCGCAAATGAAAACGAACTGAAATTCCTTGGCAGAAAACATTCTGCAAAAGATGTCGAAAACATCGTCAAGAAAATACAGCTTGCCGGAATATCAAACATTTCGCTTGATTTAATGCTCGGCATAAGCGGTCAGACAGCGGATTCGCTCAAAAGGAGCATCGATTTTTGTTCAAATTTGGATGTTGCACATATCTCAGCATATATTCTGAAAATCGAAGAAAACACCCCATATTTCAATCTAAAGAACACTTTGAATCTGCCTGATGAAGATTCGGTTTGCGATTTGTACGAATTAGCGGTAAGCCGTCTTGAGTCGCAGGGATATTATCAATACGAAATATCAAATTTCAGCAAAAAGGGCATGGAGAGTCGGCACAATCTGAAATATTGGAGGTGTGAAGAATATCTCGGTATAGGAGCGGCGGCACATTCGTTTATTGGCGGAAAAAGATTCTTTTACGGTCGTTCTTTCAATGATTTCTACAACGACATAACAACAGATGACGGTTTCGGCGGTGATAAGGAAGAGTATATCGCTTTGGCTCTGCGTCTAAAAGAAGGTCTTATTCTTGAAAATTTCCGAGAAAGATTTTCGGCAGATATTCCGTCACAAATGCTTGAACAAGCTAAAAAACTTGTTCAAGCCGGATTTGTTGAAGTTACGTCAACAGGGATCTCGCTTACCGTTAAAGGTTTTTTGTGTTCCAACACTATTATTTCTAACTTGCTTTCTTCTGGATTTTCTTGGGAAAACCTTTTTTGAAAAAAAGGTTTTCCCAAACCCTTTCCAAAAAACTTTTTTATGGTAGAGTAGATTTAGTATGCTATCCGTCACAGCGAGAGCGTGACGGAGGGTTGTCATAGCAATCTTACGGAATAATATTTACTACAAAACATAGCAACAAAAACGACTGCGTACTTTTGCAGTCGTTTTTGTTTTAGTTTATAG
>CACXHC010000014.1 GCA_902767285.1 uncultured Ruminococcus sp. | reverse complement strand
TCAACTTCTTTTTTTCTTCTTCTTTTTTTTGAAAAAAAAAGAAGCAAAAAAAACTTTAATTCGTGTTCGATATGCTTTGCGTTGTAGCGGGCTTTTTTTCTCTTCTTTTTTTGAAAAAAAAGAAGCAAAAAAACTTTTTGTAAATGTAAGGTAAATTATTACTTTGTATTTAACTTCCTTTTACCGCCAACAAATCTGACTGCACAAGTACGCAGTCAGATTTGTTGCTATAACCTTTAGTAAATATTTTTTAGAAAGCAAAAACTCACGCACATAAAATCCGATCCATATAATAATTAATTAAAAGTTTTTTGGAAGGGGTTTGGGGAAACCTTTTTTTCAAAAAAGGTTTCCCCAAGAAAGCCCGATAACAGTGCTTGCTGCCCGGATTCCGTCAACGGCGGCGGAAACGATACCTCCGGCATAGCCGGCACCCTCTCCGCAGGGATAGACGCCCTTTATATTGAGTGACTGATAATCCTCGCCACGCAGGATTCTGACAGGACTGCTCGACCTCGTTTCCGCTCCCGTGAGAATAGAATCTCCGTTGACAAAACCGTGAATACGCTTATCAAATGTGCTTAATGCTTGTTTGATGCTTTCGGCTGCGAATTGCGGAAGATAATCGCTCACTTGGGCAAATCTATACCCCGGTCTGTATGTAGGAAGGACTTCGCCTAATGATGTTGTTTTTTTATTGTTGAGAAAATCCGCCACTCGCTGAACAGGTGCGTAATAATCTCCGCCGCCTGCGATAAATGCCGATTTCTCGATTTTTCGCTGAAATTCCACTCCGGCAAGAATATCATCACTGCCGAAATCGTCAGGCGATACACCAACCAAAACCGCACTGTTGGCATTTGCTCCGTCACGGGCAAACTCGCTCATGCCGTTTGTGACTACCGTGTTTTGTTCGCTCGCCGCCGCAACGACATATCCTCCCGGACACATACAAAATGTATACACGCCTCTGTCGTTCGACAGGTGAACACTCTGCTTGTAGTCAGCCGCCCCGAGATACGGCGAATCCCAAAATTTTCCGTACTGCGATTTGTTTATGTTTTTTTGAAGATGCTCTATTCTGACACCTACCGAAAATGGCTTCGCCTGCATGGCTATTCCGATATTTTTCAGCATTTCGAAAGTATCTCTCGCACTGTGTCCGAGTGCCAAAATAACGTTGTCGGTTTCGATAATTTCTGTTCCGTTCGGACTCTCGATTTCGATTGACTGAACACAATCGTTTTTTACGTTGATTTTTGTGAGCTTGCAGCTAAATCGCACTTCTCCGCCGTGAGATATAATGTCATTTCGAATAGATTTTACGGTTGGTTTCAGCTTGTCCGTGCCGATGTGCGGTTTTGCATTATACAGAATTTCTTCGGGCGAACCATGTGCCACAAGCTCCTCAAGAACGGTTCTTATTAACGGGTTTTTTGTGCCTGTGTTGAGTTTGCCGTCAGAAAAAGCCCCCGCACCGCCTTCGCCGAACTGTACGTTGCTGTCCGGATCCAAATTTCCGCCGTTCCAGAACAAATCCACATCTTTTGTGCGGTCATCAACACTCTTTCCCCGCTCTATAAGAATCGGTCTTTGCCCCGATTTCGCAAGCGTCAGAGCCGCAAAAAGTCCGGCGGGGCCGGCTCCAACAACTATCGGACGTTTTTCAAGAGGCTTCGTTTTTGGAATCTCGTAAACAAATTTTTTCGTTTTGAATATTTTGGTTGATTTGTTTTTACGCAAAACCAAATTTTCATCAGACTCGGATAATTCAACATCAACATTCGCCGTAAATATAATATTGTCTTTGGAGCGAGCGTCTATACTTCTTTTTTGAAGATAAATATTTTTTATTGCGTTTTCGCTTATCCTCAAAGCCTTTGCACATAATTTGACTAAAATTTCGTGAGTATAATCGAGAGGCAATTTAATTTCGTTTATTCTTATCATTATTTTTCCTTTTAGAATTTATATCATCGGCACAAATTTTTCCGCTTGCGAAGGCAAAATGCAGATTATACCCTCCGCACATACCATCAACGTTGAGTGCCTCACCTATGATATACAGATTTTTATATTTTCGGGAGCGGAAATTTTCGTTAATCTCGCCGAGTTCGATTCCACCCGCCGTAACCTGTGCGGAATTTTCGCCAATCGTCCCCGAAGGATCAAACACACATTTTTTCACGATTTTGGCAAGACGTTCGCTGTCTTTCGCCGAAAAATTCTTTATTCCCGATTTTTTTATCAAATATGAGCCTAATTTTTTGTTGAGAAATCCTTCAAAAACATCTTCCGAGGATTTTTTTGTTCCAAAATATCGAACAAGTTCGTCAAACGAAATATCGGGAGCAAAATCAACAGCAATTTTGATATTTCGGTACTGCGATTGATTCGCATAATATTCCGAAACATATCTTGATAACTGAAAAACACAAATCCCCGAAATATTTTTTTCGTTGATTTGGAGTTCGCCAACCTCGGTATGAAGAATATTTCCATCACCCAAAACCGAAATTTTGGCTGATGTTCGTACTCCTTTCGCCTGTGCGATGTCCTTATCGTCAACGGGAACAGCCCCCAAGCTTGGAAAAACAGAACTGCACGCAATCCCCAACTGATTTGCGAATATGTATGATGAACCGTCCGAACCCAAATTCTTTTGGACTTTTCCGCCACAAGCCAAAATCAGCTTTTTGCAAAAGAATATCCCTTTATCTGAAACAAGCTCAAAACCGCCATTTTTCGGCGATATTTCGTTTATTCGTGTATCCGTTATAAACTCGACTCCCGATTTTTCGCACTTTGAAACAAGAACATCAACAACCGAAATCGCCTGATTTGAGTAAGGATAAACTCTGCCTTCGGAATCGGGTCTGCACAGAAGCCCCATTTTGCGGAAATCTTCGATTAGTTTTTGTGAAGGTTCCTTCAATATAATTTTTTCAATAAAATCTCTCGCAGAGAAATTATAATATTTCGTCTGCATATCAAGATTTGTAAGATTACACCTTCCGTTGCCCGTAGCAAGAAGTTTTCTGCCGAGCTTGCGTTCTTTCTCAATAACGGCGACTTTTCCGCAATTGAGATTCGCCGCAGCAAAAAGACCGCCGGCACCTCCGCCAAGAACAACGACATCATAATTATTCATATCAGCGAAATCAAGTACGGTATGCCATACGAAATCAGACTCATAATAACGGTAGCAAGAACAATTCCGCCGAGAATAGATAAGCTGGCATCTTTCAGCTTAAAATGAAAAAGAGCCGCAACGAGCGAACCCGTCCAAGCACCCGTGCCGGGTAACGGGATTCCCACAAAAAGGAGCAGACCCAAATTTTTATGCTCCATAATTTTTTTAGCGTTTTTGTCGGCTTTCTCCTCAAGTTTATTTATCATTTTGACGAAGCGGGTATTTTTGAGCCACTCAAAAATTTTCTCGATAAATAACAATATAAACGGTATTGGAAGAATATTTCCGGCAACACAAATCGGAATAGCTCGCCACAAATCGACATGAAGAATAGATGCCGCAATAAGTCCGCCTCTGAGTTCGAGTATAGGGAACAGCGATATTATAAAAATAATAAGCTCGTTGGGAATACCGCTCAAAGCCTCAACGAGTGATTTTACAAGATTTTCCAAATGAATACTCCTCCTTTAACATAACATGAATATTATATATTATATTGCCCCTGTTGACAATAGCCGAAATGGATAAAAATTCTTGACTTACAGCCAATATCTATGATAGAATTAATACTCGAAAGGAGAGCTGAACTTGAAAAAGAAAATTCTTCTCACCGTAACAATAATAATCACCTTGGCAATTTTCATACACTCTTCAATGAATGCGGTTGACTCATCGGAAGAAAGCGGAGCATTGCTTCAGTTCATAAATTCGATAGCCTCATCACTGCACATACAAAATATTTTGAACGAACACTCAATACGCAAGCTGGCACACTTCACGGAATTTTCGATTTTAGGAATATTTCTTTCGTGGACTGTCTTTGAATACTGCAAACAGCTCAAAACAAAAATATTTATGATACTCTTTTTTCTGTTGGCAGTACCTGTCACAGATGAAACGATACAGTATTTCCCTATTGGAAGAAGTGCCGAAGTAAAAGACGTTCTTCTCGACTTTTCGGGAGCAGTAACAGGTTTTTTGATAGCATCGGCAATAATATTTATAATACAAAAGAAGAGGAAAAATACATAAATTACCAATTATAATTCTCCGAAAAGAACATATAATATTTTTGCGGAAGAAACACCGTAAAATTGACTTGAAAGGAGAAAAAAATCATGTCAGCAAAGAATAATAACAGACTCAACGTTCCCGAGTCAAGAGACGCTATGGACAGATTCAAGATGGAGTGTGCCAACGAAGTAGGCGTAAATCTCAAAGATGGCTATAACGGTGAACTCACATCAAGACAGGCTGGTTCAATAGGCGGTCAGATGGTTAAAAAGATGATTGAAAGCTACGAGCAGTCAATGAAATAATATAAAAAGACGAAAAAAGGGATCCCCCGAACGAAAAACAAAATCGTTCGGGGGACTTCTGAAAAGGAGAACCAAAAAAAGAAACGTATTACGCAAGATTTCTCAATTTAACATATTGATACAAAAATTCAACAGAATTATCGATTCCAAGTTTACCGCTGTTTATGGCAATGTCATAAGATTGTACTTCGCCCCAGCGTTTATCGAGCGAATAATAGTTATAGAAGGAGGCACGTTTTTTGTCTGTTCTGATAATAACATCACGTGCCTTGTCCTCGGAAAGACCGTCACGCTCTTTAACGCGAGCGATTTTTGAGTCCATATCGGCATGAACAAAAACTGAAATCAAGTTAGGAGTTTCGGAAAGAATAGTATCCGCACATCTGCCAATGATAACGCAAGAACCTTCATCAGCAATTTTCTTTATAGTTTCGACCTGAGCTTGAAAAACTTTCTGATTTATCGGCACTTCAGTAAAAGACATAGGATATGCGTCCATAGCGAGCGAGAAGAGAAAACTTTTAGAGGGCATTTCGTCATAATATTCGATAAGACTTTTTGACATACCGCTGTCTTGCGAAATTTTAGCCAAAAGCTCTTTGTCATAGAACTTGATGCCAAGTTTCTCGGCGAGTTTTCTGCCTATCTCATGACCTCCGCTTCCGTATTGACGGCTTACGGCGATTACATATTTATTACTCATAACAACACAACCTTTCCTTGTCATTTCGTTGATTATATTTTAACATATTTTCAACTTTTTTTCAAGTATTTATATACATTTTTTCTTCTTCTTTTTTTTGAAAAAAAAAGAAGCAAAAAAAACTTTAACTATATAAATTTTTAGCTTTTTAACAAGCATTGTATAAACTGAAACAAATCCGACTGCAAACAACGCAGTCGGATTTGTTTACATAAAATGAAGTAAAAACTTTACAATTAAAGTTTTTTGGAAAGGGTTTGGGAAAACCTTTTTTTCAAAAAAGGTTTTCCCAAAAAAAGCCCCCGAGCAAGAAAAGCCCCCGATCAAATGAAGATGCGTATTGTACGGGTAGCGAGGTCATAAGCTTTGAGCATATTATGAGTTTCGTTGTTAAATGCGAGCAAACCGCCCACAAATATTGTGATAATCATAAGCAGAGAAACTATTGCATAATAATATTTGTAAAATTTGAAATTCGCTTTTTTGAACATCGCCGAAACATCTATAATATTTATGAGTGACACGAGTATCAAAACAAATGATATATCAGTCGTATATCTGTAATGAGAACCCGCTTTGCACATATCGATAAACGCCATAAGCACAACCATCACACTCAACGACAATATAATAAGTGATTTGAATTTCTCGTCTTTGTCTTTTGATTTGAGCTTTAGTGTGAACGGATCTGCAAAAACTCCCCATGATGCCGGATACATCAACACACCCATGGTTATTCCGTGATAGCTATATCTTTCGTATGAGTCAAATCCGTTGTACGTCATCTTCAGATATGGGAATGATGATATAGTTTGCGGTTGCTGTATAAAATAATGATATATCGCCGCCGGGATCATCGAAAGTTTGATTGTGTTCGCTGCTGCTCGGCTTACCGTTAACTGATAGTTAAAGCCAAATTCAAACGGGTTGTCGAATCTCGCATAATTGTAAGCCATAATCATTATTGCACCCGTTACAATGGGAACTCCTATTGCGATAGAATAGTGTATTTTGTTTTTTAATGATTCTTTTTTGTCGGAGAAAATATACCATGCCGGAATTAATGCAATAAAACAGTACAAAACAAGAGTCGGTCTTGATGCAACTATTGCAACAACTGATATTCCCGCCAGCACCAGAAAAATTACTCTTTTCTTTTTGTCGCTTTTGTTCCTTGCGAAATATGCCGAAAACAGAAAATAAAAAAATGCCGAAACCGAACTCACTCCCGAAAGCACCGCAATATAATAAAATTTTGTCTCAAGTGCTACCGGAAATATTACCGAACCGAATATCAACGCAATTAAGCCCAAAAGTGCCATCTCTCTCGGAATATCTTTGCAGAAATGTTTCAGCAGAAGTTCATAAAGCAACGACATGAAAATTATACAATAAAGACACAAAATCTCAGACGCAAAAAGCGGAGTCGGTATACGGTGCGTAAACATATATATTGGATAATATACGGTGAATATAGGTGCTGTGCCAAAATACGAGTACATTTTCCCATCGTAATAAGCTCTGTCCCAAAAATCGCCTTCGGGATTTTTTTCGTTGCGTTCGCTGCGGTCATAGGGGCAGTCGAGTTCTGCAAAATCCTCCTCGCTGAAATCAATATCAAGATAATTTTGCTTTTTATGAATAGCATCAAACAACTGCGTATATTGATCCTCTCCGGTAACGTTTTTGGGGATTTCCATAAGCAAATCAGCATCGCATTTTGAGTGTATAGTTCCGGTTATACATATAACAAGTATACAAAGAAGTCCCGCTACGACCTTTATCATAAAGAAACTGTCTTTGTCGAGTTCCGCCCTCCACGTTCCGTAAACAACACAGACGGTTACTCCAAAAAGAACTATAAACCACACCAAACTAAACGAAAATCCCGGGGATTTATTCAAAGTTATCGATTTTATTGTAATATTATCATCACACGCAATTCTTACCGCACCGGCTTTTCCGAACGAACACACATCTATATAGCTTACACTGTCATCACCAACAGCAATAAGCTGTTTGAGTTTGTTGTAGTCGTAAGCATCATCAAATCTGAAATTGTCATCGGTGAATGATATTTCAACATCTTTATACGAAAAATCATCTCCCGCTGTTTCAATGCAGATATTATATAATTCGGTGTCTATATTATTTATTGTGATTGGATTGTTTTTCGAAACCGAAATCTCAGATGACCCAAATTCTTTTTTTAAATCTATCTCTTTTTTATCTCCGGACTTAAAAATCATCGATACAGCCGAGAGATTCGACAATATAATATTTACGACAATTACCGCCGTTACCAATATTATAAATTTGCCTATTTCTTTTTTTGATTGTTTTGTTACTTTACTGCTCATATTCGATTACAAAAACCTCGCTGAATTATCTTTTATTTCGTATTCACGACCTATTTGCACAGGTTTTATATTTATGTTGTGTCCTATAGCTTCAGTATACGCAACGGGAATATCGGGATTGAATTTCTTTATTAATTCGAGCAAAAACGGCTTAACGGCATTGCTGTCTCCTTCGCTCTCCTTAAACTCGGACTTCAGTTTTGTAAATTCGCCGAGCAGTATGCCCGAACATTTGGTAAATGCTCCCATTAAGCCGAGCTGCGTAAACATCGACATAACTTGGTCTGATTTTGCGTGAAACGATTCCAATGCAAGAATTTTCCCCTCAAGATTCGGGAAATACTCCGTTCCGGCCAATTTCAGAAAACAGCGGATATTTCCGCCCACCAAAATACCCCTCATGCAGTCGCCCGAAAGAAATTCAACATCGGGCTGAGCAAAACTGTCATCAAATCCATCTACGAAATCCATGAAATCTTCTTTGTTTTCGAGAATGATGTGCATTACCTGATACAATGATGATATTTTGCCCGTTTTTGTATATATCGCATTTATAAGAGCCGTGACATCACTGTAACCCCACAAGCGAGCTTTCGAGCCTGCAATAATATCAAAATCAAGATAAGGAATCAGAGTGTTTGATAAATCTCCGCCCGATATATCAAAAATTTCGGTGTATGAATCATCGGCAAAGATATTATTTAGGATTTCGGCTTTTTCGATTATCGGAGTAATTGTTTTTTCGCAAATATCGCCGTGCGGATTTATAAATCCCGGAATGAGGTCATCACTTCGGCAGACTTCCGTTCCGTCATCGCCCAAAATTTCTTCGAGTGTCTGAATACTGGTGTCTTTTCTTATTATATTATTGTCGGCTGAAGATATGATTGCAAATTTTTTATCCATACAAAATTATCCTTTCTGTTCAAAATTTTATTCAGTGAAATTTTATGGGGAAAACCTCATTTTAATAAAAAAGGTTTTCCCCTGAATTTTTTTCTATTTAAACAGGTTCGCCGTTATAGTGATGTCCTGCTTCGCCATCATTATAAATGGTTCCGTCATCATAACTGTAAAAAGAATATCCGCCGGTATAATCGTTCTCGAACCAATATCCGTTGGAACTTCCGTTTTCTTCATTGTTGTTTTCGTTATCATTATTGTTGTTGCGATTGTTTCTATTATAATTATTATAATCTTCGTCAGAAGATTCAACTTCGGAGCTTTCGCCTCTGTGCTGGTCGTATTCGGCGTTGTACTCCACACGAGAAGTATTTTCGTTTTCCGAATCAACATCCGAATCGGAATTTTCGTCATCGGTGCTTTGGTTTACATCGAGTTCCTCGTCAAGGTCATGTTTATAGACGACAGTCGTATCAGGAAGAGCATCAACGAGCATTTCGTATTCGCTTTTCTTGATTCCCGTTCCGCTGACATCAAGATTAACAAGCCCCGTGCAGAATGTCAAATTTTCGAAATCCGTTATTTCATCGCCCGAAACGTCCAGCGACTCCATAAACGTCATTCTTTTAAGAAAATAGACTTCGGTAACTTTGGTTTTTGATATATTCAAATTAACCATGTTTGTTATATTTCTGATAGGTCTTACCGAATCTACTTTAGAACCCGAAATATCGAGGTCACTCAAATACTGCATATTTTCGAGAACCGAAATATCTTTCAGTTTCGGCATATCAAGTTTGAGATTTCTCAAATTCGTGAGATTAGCAAGAGCCGAAATATTTTTGGCTTCTTCGCTGTATAAATAAAGTTCTCTCATATCATCGAGTTCGGAGAGCGGAGAAAGGTCATCACAACTTTTGCAGTCAACTTTCAGAACCTGAAGTTTGGGCATATATTTCACGGCACCCAAACCCTTAACGTCACCGCCCGTTACCATGAGCGATGTCAAATTTTTAAGCGAACTCAGTTTAATTATATCAGATATTCCGTTATTCGAAATATCGAGAGATTTCAGCTGAATAAGGTCGCTTATGTAACTCAGATTTTCAAATTTGCAGTTTGATATTGTTAAATTGCTGATTTGTTTAAGCGAACTCAAGCCCGTATAATTAAGTATTTTGCAGTCGCTTATAGTTAAAATTTCGAGGTAGGGGCATTCGGCAAGAGCATCGAAATTATCAATAGTTGTACCGCTCAATTCGATAGTAGTAACGGCTTTGTTAAAAAACACGTTGCCGAAAATGAACTCTTCTTTTGCCAAAGGGCTTTCGATAGCGGGAACGTCATTTGTGGAAAGTATAGGAGGAATAGTCACAGTAGGCGTTGACGAAACTTCAGGAACCGAAGCGGCACTCTCGGTTTCTTCGCCTTTTTTTTCACAAGCCGTAAAAGATGTAAGCACCATGGCAGAACATAATATACAGACAATTGTTTTCAGTGATTTTTTCATAATATACCTCAATTTATACTTCAATCATAATAATACTCGTCATCATCATCGGGGATATTGTCGCCATCCTCGTCAACGAAGTAATTGTAATTATTATTGTCATCGTCGCCTTCGTCATCGGGGACACCGTCGCCGTCCTCGTCAACAAAGCTCGATGTATTGTTGTAATCCGTATAGAGTCCGGCTTCGTTTTCGCTGTCGTCATTTTGATTATCCGAGTCGTTTTCTGAATCTTTATCAGAATCGCTCGAACGTTTTTTGCGAGTGTTTTCGGCTTCGGAATTTCGGTTAAGTTCTTCGTTAGTAATTATGTAATTGCTTGTCACTTTGCAGTTTTGAAGCCAGATTGTAATTTTGAGAACATCTTCTCTTGATAGACCCGAATCTGTCATATCAAGTTCCTTAAGATTGTTCATTTCCATAAATACGTAAATATCATCGGGTTTAACAGCCTTCAGATTCAGCTTTTGAAGTTCGGTGAGATTGTTGAGGAACTGTACATCGGTTATCATGTTGCACGAAACATCGAGTTCTTCGAGTGCCGAAAGCGATGAAAGAACAGTTCCGTCAGATACGGAGTTACTGCCAATATTCAGATATTTGAGATTATTCATGCTTGCAAGCGGTGAAATATCAGAAATAAGATTTGACTCAAGATTTACTCTTTCCAAACTGCGGCAGTTTTCCAAATCGTTTATACTGTCAATGAGATTGCGAGAAAAATTTATATTTTTAAGATTAGGCAGTTTCTCGATACCGCTCAAATTCTTAATATTGGAATTTATAATGGAAATACTTTCGAGAGATTTCATTTCGGTGATGGTTTTAAGGTCGGTAATCTCGCTTTTGCCAATGACAATAGTATTAAGATTAGTGAGATTTTCGAGGAACGCAAGGTCGCTCAAATTGCACGACAGAACACCGAAATATTGAAGATTAGTGCATTTGGACAAAAAATCGAGGTCGGCTTCAGTGAAATTAACATCGCCCAACTGAAGTTCTGTAACATCTTGACTAAATTTGACTTTGCCGATTTTGTATTCGGGAGCTTTGCCCGAAGGTGCAGGCGTATCCACCGAACCAACATAATCTACAATTTTTGGAACATCTTGTGTTTCGACATTTTCGGGCTTTTTCTTATTATCTTTACAGCCGACAAGCGAAACTATCATTCCGGCAGTAAGCAAAACGCAAACTGATCTCTTGATATAACTCATATTTTCTTCTTCCTTTCACGGTTATACACATTTTGATATTTTGCAGAGAGGTCAAGCGATATATATACCCCCAAAAAACAAAATTCGCCTGACTCCCCTATATTATAACAATCAAGCTTATTATAATATATTTTATTCGGTAAATCAAGAGATACAACGAACCTTTAAAGATTTATTCATAATCTTTAACAAATTCAACAATTATTTTGGCCGATACATCGGCGGCTTGTTTTGCAAAAGTTTCGTAGTCGAGGTGAGAATTATCATCGCCCGCATCTGAAATTGTCCTCAAAATGGTGCAGGGAACTTTGTTTATGTAGCAAGCCTGAACAACGGCGGCACTTTCCATATCACACGCAGACGCATTGAAATATTCCGCAAGAAAATCTCTCATTTCGTTTGTATTTATGAATGAATCACCCGTGGCGATTGTTCCTATTTCGTATTCGAGCGAAGATTCTTTCACGACTTTTTCGACTAAGCTTGTAACGGTGGGGTCGGTCGGCAGATAAACAAGGTTAATTCCCGATATAAAGCCCAGCTCATCGCCGAGGGCTGTTGTGTTCATGTCATGTTGAACAACGTAGCTTGCTATAACGATTCCGCCTATTCCCAAATTATTGGAGATTCCGCCCGCAACGCCCACATTTATTATTATTTTGGGAGAAAATCCGAGTATCATTGTTTGAGTGCATATTGCCGCAAAAACTTTTCCTACACCGCAAAGAGCAACAACGACATTTTTGTTTTCGATTTTTCCTGTTATAAATTTCATGCCCGAAATTTTGACTTCGGTTTTTTCGGTCATAGCATTTTCGATATTTTCGAGTTCAAGCTGCAATGCAACTATAATTCCCACATCAACATTATTGTTCATATTTAAAATCGATCTCCTTTGAATTTAAAACATCCAGATATTTTTTACATTCATCTATACAAGGCTGAAGAGCAAGATTTTTGTAATTTCCGCACTCTTTACGGCTTGCCCCGAAGACCTCGCCTTTATGATTTATTATTAAAACGAGTGTTTTTTTGATTATTTCGAGAACCCGTTCAGGTTTTTCGTTTCTCACAATGAGATAAAAACCGGTTTGACAGCCCATAGGCCCGAAGTAGATAATATTTCCGCCAATTTCGCTGTTTCTGATATAAGTAGCGAACATATGCTCAACGGTGTGCATGGTGATATTGTCCATATATTCTCCGCCATTAGGTTTTCGGGTACGCATATCGTAGGTGATGAGGCTGCCATCTATGCGAGAGATATACAAACCGGGAGTTATTTTATCATGGTCTTGAGTAAAACTGGTAATTCTTTCTATATCCATAAAAATGCCCTCCTAAAGACTAAAAACAAAATGGGGTACTTGCAACGAGTGCAAGTACCCCACAGTGCCGATGGCCGGACTCGAACCGGCACGGTATCACTACCGGTGGATTTTGAGTCCACTACGTCTGCCAATTCCATCACATCGGCAAAAATGGCGGAGAGATGGGGATTCGAACCCCAGATACGGCGGTAACCGTATACATGATTTCCAATCATGCTCCTTCGGCCAGCTCGGACACCTCTCCGTGTTCCCGACAACGATATATATATATTATCATAATCGGGAAGATTTGTCAAGATTATTTTTTAAAACTCTTCAAAAAATTTTTAGCAAAGCTGTTATTGCCGGCATTATCTCCGCCCTGTTGTGGGGGTTGCTGTTGCCCTGAGGGATAAGTTCTGCCCTGCTGAGGGGGTTGTTGTTGACCTGAGGGATAGGTTCTGCCCGGTTGTTGAGGAGCCTGTCCCGGAGATGACACTCCGCCCAAAGAGCGGGGGCCTGTTGGTCTGCCCGATGGTTTAAAGTTTTCGGCGGTATAAGTTTGTATTACGTTGCCAACGGTATTTGGCAGATTTGCCGCCGCTATATTATTTTTGAGCATGAATCCCGAAACACAGCCGAGCATTTCTTTACCGACTGCGGCATCTTTGCCCTCAAGGAGGAGGATTATTTCGCACGAACCGCCGATCATTCTCATAGGAACTTTGCCATATTTCTGATTCATTTCCATTCTCAGTTTTTCAAATTCATCGGTAACGTTATTCATAAGCTGGCCATAAAAGACGATTTGGACATCGTCTTTCATGGGGTGAAGCATTTTTCCAACGAGATTAAACCCATGAAAAAGGGTTGTAAATGTGTTAGCACCGGTTTTATTGACACCGTTTATGAATATTTGAACGAGTTTTGAAACAACTTTGTAGTCCTCGAATGGAGCTTTAGGTTCTTCATATATAGGCTGTTTAGCTTTTGACGGTCTTTGCTGCATATGCTGAAGAGGGGGCTGTCCGCCTTGACGCTGCATTTGCGGTTGACCCTGACGCTGCATTTGCGGTTGACCTTGACGCTGCATTTGAGGCTGTCCGGGTCTTTGCATAGAGGGTTGATTTTGCATTTGAGGTGTCGGCTGAGAATTTTGATTTCTCTGGAAGAAACCTTGTTTTTGTGGTGGTGGAGGAGCAACGGGTTCCGGCTCGGGTTCGGGGTCTTCAGGCGGGAGGGTATCGGTAGCACCGAAATTATTTGCGAGCATAAGGCTTCCGATTTTTCCCAAACGCTCTTTAACTTCGGGAGCCTCCATACCGCCAATATCGAGCAAAATACTAACGTATTTTTCAGTAAATCTTATTTTTGCATGACCGAACTGTTCTTCATACTGCCCAATAAAATCCATAGCATGTTCTCGAGATTCTATATATACCTTTCCATAGAAAAAAAACTCGACTGTCGGAGCACTCGGTAATCTGACTTTTCCTCTTATGTTGTAGCCATACAGCATTGCTACGAAGGTAACATCGTCCACCATTTCAACACCTGACGCAACAAATACATCTGACAATCCTTTAACTTGCATTACGTTCAACTCCTAACAATTAGTATATGTAGTGACATACTCCCACCACCTACGCTTGGCTTAGAGGTGGGGGCTTCTCGTTCAAGTACAGCAACGTGTACAGTATCAGCGAGCTAACCCCGTGTGTCCCACGGTTTTGTCCTTTTATTTTATGCTAACGCTATTCGCATTCCTTCGTTTCGTATGTTTTGATACCCGCAAACACTGCAAAGCCGTACACTATAAACTCCTTCCGTCACGCCTGCGGCGTGCCATCTTCCTCAGAGAGGAAGGCTTTTTGGCTCCCTCTCCGAGGGAGTAATTCAAAACATCGTTAAGTTAATGGCATTGCTTGCCCGTTAGGTTAAACCAAACGAATTATGTTACAAATTTTTAACCAAAAATTCACTTAACTTATTATATCACTATCCCCACATATAAGTCAACATATTTTATCGCATTTTTTACAAAAATACAGTTGTACAAATAAAAAAAATGTGATATAATAGGGTCGTAATTTTTTGGAAAGAAGATGATTTTTTGGCACAGGTTATAGGTTTTAAGGGTTTGCGATACAACACGGACATTACAGGTGATATAAAAGATACGGTGTGTCCTCCCTATGATATTATAAGCGAAGAACAGCGTATTGCTTATATTGAAAACAGCGAATACAATGTTATCAGACTGGAACTTCCGAAGGGTGACGACCCGTACGCACAAGCCGGAGAACTTTTGAAGAGCTGGCTCGACAGCGGAGTAATCGTTCGTGAAGATAAAAACGCCATTTATATTTACGAAGAAGAATTCACCGCTTACGGCGAAAGAAAGAAAGTAAAGGGATTTATCGCAAGAGTTAAGATTGAAGAATTTGAGAAAGGAATCATCCTCCCTCACGAGTTCACTCTTTCGAAGGCAAAAGAGGACAGACTCAATCTTATGAAGGCAACGAACTGCAATTTCAGCCAAATCTATACTCTTTATTCGGACAAAGAAAGCACAACAATATCGAAGCTCGACAAACTTTCGGAAAGGATCCCCGATATTGAGCTTACAGACGGCGACAACGTTACACACAGAATGTGGATAATCACAGATGAAACCGCCGTTGCCGATATTTGCGGAGATTTCAGCGACCGCAAGTTATATATAGCGGACGGACATCACCGTTACGAAACAGCACTTAATTACAGAAATTTCCTTCGCAAGACAGGAAAAGCACAGCCGGGCGATGCCTGCGATTATCAAATGATGATGCTTGTCAATATGGAACATCCCGGACTTGTCGTATTTCCGACACACAGAATTGTCAGAGACCTTGAAAATTTTGATGCAAACGCAATCAAAACCGCCTGTGCCGAATATTTTGATATTACCGAGTACAGCGGAACAGAGAACATCCAAAGCACTTTAACGAATCTCTACAACGAGAACAAAAAAGCGTTTGGAATGTACACCGGCAACAACAACTGGACATTACTCACGCTGAAAGACATTTCGGTTATGGATAAACTTCTTCCGAACGTGAGCAAAGCATCACAGCAACTTGACGTTTCAATACTTCATACACTCATTCTCGAAAAACTCATGGGAATCGACGCCGAAAACATGGCTAAACAAATCAATCTGACATACGTTAAACAAATCGATTCAGCATTACAAGCCGTAGACTCAAACAAAGCGAATTGTGCATTTATTCTCAACCCCACACGCATAAGCGAAATTTGCGATGTATCCTCCGCCGGCGAGAAAATGCCACAAAAATCCACTTACTTCTACCCCAAACTCATCACAGGTCTTGTCATGAATCACCTTGTTTAAGTATAGCTCGGGGGCTGCCGCCCCCGAACCCCTGCCTTCTTTTTTTGAAAAAAAAGAAGCAAAAAAACTTTTTACTCGTGTGAGTTGGCATTACTATTCACTGATAGTTTTTTAACATGAATCACCTTGTTTAAGTATAGCTCGGGGGCTGCCGCCCCCGAACCCCTGCCTTCTTTTTTT
>CACXHC010000013.1 GCA_902767285.1 uncultured Ruminococcus sp. | reverse complement strand
CTATATAAATTTTATGTTGTTCAACTAAAATTCTATAAACTGAAACAAATCCGACTGCACAAGTACGCAGTCGGATTTGTTGTTATGTTTTGTAGTAAATATTATTCCGTAAGATTGCTATGACAACCCTCCGTCACGCTCTCGCTGTGACGGATAGTATACTAAACCTACTCTACCATAAAAAAAGTTTTTTGGAAAGGGTTTGGGAAAACCTTTTTTTCAAAAAAGGTTTTCCCAAGAAAAGCCTCGGGTGCAGGCACCGCTTTAGAACGAAATGCAAATTTTGATAATTTGTTCGAAATAAAAGAGGCTTTTAACGGTGATTTTCAAGCAAAAGTCAACTAATTTTTTGATATAAATTAAGCAAGTATTAGCAAAATTAACAGGGAAAATTTTTTCGAATTCATAAATTATTCAAAAAAGCGAAATGATTAATTCATATTTACATGTTATACTTTAGAAAATATTTTTATTAAAATATTTAAAAAATACTAAAAAGGAGTGTATTTTCTATGAATTTGAACAACAGCAAAAGTGCTAAGGAGTATATCTCTGAAGCGTATGCTCAAAAGCTTCAGGCCATTCAGGAAAAGGCTAAACTTTTGGAAACTCCCGCAAGCATAATTGCCAAGGAAAAAACAGAAAAAACTTTCAAGATGGCAGAAGCTCTTCTCAGTCGTGATATTCTCAGCCCCGAAGTTACAAGCGAATATTCTAATCTGCTGAGTGATATTCAGGCAAAAAAAGAGGAACTCAAAAAGCTTTATGGTGTTGAAACGGCTCCCGATGCTTTGCAAGCTGTTAAAAGTGCTGCCGCATTCATTTCAGAGCAGTTTACACAGGAGCTTACTCAAAAAGATGATGATTTTAAGAAGAAGCTGAATGCTGATAAAGAAGCTTTCGACGAAAAAATCAAAGCTAAAAATGAAGAAACTCAACAGGAAGTTAAGGCGATTGAACAGCAGACTAAAGAACGCAAGAGTACCGAAGCTCAAAGAGCTAACCGTGAAAAGGCTGAGTATGAATATAATTTGAAGCGTTCTAGAAATCAGGAAAAAGATGATCGTGCCAAAGCTGTTGCCGAAAGAGAAAAGGCTCTCCGTATGGAAGAAGAAGAAGCTTATCAGGTAAAACAACAATGCCTTGACAAACTTGCCGAAATAGATGATCTGTCAAAAAAAGTCGATGGCATCGCTGCTATGCTTGAGGCCGCTAAAATGGAAGGGGCTTCAGCGAAAGAAAAAGAACTCGGCAAGAAATACGGCTATGAAAAATATCTCGCCGATAAAGATCACGAGAGAGATGTCAGCGATTTACAAGAAGAACTCAGTACTTTACAGAAGAAATATGATGCACTCTGCAAAGAAAAAGCTGCTCTTTCCGTTGCACTGGAAGATTATAATGCTAAGAACTATCAGCTCGCTGTTGATACAGCAAAATCCGGCGGCGGTACTATCAACGTGGTAAGCAATGATAATAATCAGTATGGCAGTCAGGGCAAGAAATAAAATATTCGCCGGAAAGGAAGGATTCTGAATATGGTTAGTGAAAAAAATACTAAACAAGAGCTTCTGAATGAATATAAAAAACTCGTTTCAGAAGCAAAAAATAAAGGAATTACAGTTCCGGCAAATGCAACGGGCATGAATATAAAAAATACTAAGGCAGATATTCTAAATGCGATTCAGCTAATCGAAAAGGCTTTGCAGACCACTCCTACTGAGAGTAAAAAGTCCGAAGTTCTGAAACCCGCTCCGGTATCTGTACCAAATGTACCAAAGAAAGCCCCTGCTCCGGAACCTCGCAAAATACCCGAAAAACCCGCTGCTATTGTAAAGAAGGAGGATAATGAATTGAGCTTGTTAAAAACCGAAATCAAAGATGAAATTGAGGCTCTCGAAGCCGCTAAGACTCTCAAAAAGCAGGAGTATGACGAACTGTTGGCAATCCAGACAGAACTTGAAAATTTCGTTGCTATGATTAACGATAATAAAAATAAAAATCTCGAACTGGAAAAATCTCAGGCTGAACAGACAGAAGCTCAGGAGAAGAAATCCAAAGAAGTTACAGAATTAAGTGATATACTCAACGCAGAGAAAATCCAAACCGCTAAAGACGCTCTTGAAAAACTCGAAAAAGATATTGCTGATGCACAAGTTGCTCTCGAGGCTGATCGCAAAGCTGAAATTGATGATTATAATTATCGCACTTCCCAAAAACAAAAAATGGAAGATGATGCTTGGGACGATGAACTCAAAAGACGCAGAGAAGCAATCGCAGAAATTCAGGCAGAAACTGCTAAATTACAGGACGATATTGACAGCAAAGCCGCTCTTGTAGCTGAACTGAATGCGAAGATTGACGAAATTCCGTCATTAATCGAACAGGCTAAAAAAGACGGTGCTGATGCCAAAGAAAAAGAACTCGGCAGAGATTACGGATACAAAACACATATGGCGAATAAGGATGCAGAAGTCAAAGTACAGTCACTCCAGAAACAGATTGAACGCCTTAAAACCGATTATGATGCTGTTCTCGCTGAAAAGAATGATATTCAGACTAAACTCGACAAAGCTCGTGAAGCAAGCAATACGCTTTATATGGCAACAGTACAGTCAACCGGCGGTGTCAAGTTCCTTAAACCCGATAAGAATTAAAATTTTTCTTCCTACCATCCGGAGCCTTCCGGATGGTATTTTCTTTAAAGCTGTCTTGGCAAAAATAGGGGCTGTGAAAAAATAACAGCCCCAAGAAATCTTCAATTTGTTGTTTATTTTCTCTTCTTTTTTTTGAAAAAAAAGAAGCAAAAAAAACTTTTACTATACAAATTTTATGTGTTTCAACGAACATTATTAAAGTTTT
>CACXHC010000012.1 GCA_902767285.1 uncultured Ruminococcus sp. | reverse complement strand
TGAGGAAAAAGATTAAAATGCTGAAAAACCATTCCCATTTTCTGACGATGAATATTTATATCAACGTGCTTATCGAGCATATTCACGCCTTCAAAAATTATCTCGCCGGAAGTCGGCATTTCCAAAAGATTCAGCGAACGCAAAAATGTCGATTTTCCCGAACCCGAAGGGCCTATGACAACTACAACTTCGCCTTTTTCGATATTAATATTAACTCCGTCAAGTGCGTGGAGATCTCCGTAATGCTTTTCAAGGTTTCTCACCATGATAAGGCTTTCGGGCATGACTCCTCCATCGATTTCAACATCAAAATCGGGCTTTGTGCTTTTTTGAGGAATACTTTTTTCTTTATCAAGATCAGTGTTCACTGTTTCTGAGCCTCCTTTCGAGAATAGAAACCAGTTTTGTCAGAATCATAACAATAACAAGATATATCAAAGCAACGGCAATAAGAGGCAAGAATGCGTCAAAAGTACGTCCTCTTATTATGTCGCCGCCCTTTGTAAGGTCTTTCAAGGCAACATAACCCGAAACAGAAGTTTCTTTCAGCAAAACTATAAACTCGTTACACAACGCCGGCAATATATTTTTGAATGCCTGTGGAAGAATCACATACCACATTGTTTGAGCATAATTGAACCCGAGAGAACGTCCCGCCTCAAACTGACCGTTATCCACAGACATTATACCGGCTCTGACGATTTCGGCAACATACGCACCGGAGTTTACTCCAAAAGCACATATCGCCACAATTATTTCATCTACCCCCAGCGGTGCCATAATAACAAAATATGTAATAAGAAGCTGTACTACTACCGGAGTGCCTCTTATTACAGTAAGATAAATCTTACACAAAAAATTAAGCACTTTCAATTTGCCGGTTTTGTCGTGAGTTGCTCTTATTGCGGCAACAAGGAATCCGAGAAGTACACCGAGAACCAACGCTCCTGCCGTTATTTTGAGAGTAACGCCAAGACCGTTCCACAGAAATTTCCAGCGGTTATCCGTTATAAAATCATTTATAAAACGAGCTTTCAGATCCAAGAACCATTCAGGAAGTGTTTTTAGAGTATAAAACTTCATACAATCACCTCTGTACTGACAAAAGGACTGCCCGAAAGCAGTCCTTTTGTTCAATATAAAAATTACTCTGCCGGAATATATTTATCTACGATTTTATCGAGAGTGCCGTCATCTTCGAGTTCTTTCAAAGCTTTGTTTATAGCTTCTGTCAAGCCTTTATTTTCTTTGCTTGTAGCTATGGCATACTGCTCCTCGGCATACGCACTTTCAAGAATTTTAAGACCTTCGTTAGATGCAATATAAGCCTTTGCCGGCTCGCTATCTATAACAACAGCTTCAACCGCACCCGAAACAAGAGCTGCAACAGCGTCGGGGCCTTTGTTATATCTCTTAACATTCTCCTCGCCGTAATCGTCTGTAACGTATATATCGCCTGTTGTATTTTCCTGAACACCTATAATCTTTCCTTCGAGGTCATCAACAGAAGTAATCTCGCTGTCCTCTTTTACTATAACAACCTGAACAGCAGTTGCATAAGAATCGGAAAAATCAACTGTTTTGAGTCTGTCCTCTGTTACGGTCATGCCTGCCATGCCCATATCAACAGATCCAGTTTGAACTGCACCGATAATTGAACCGAACTCCATATCTTTGATTTCAAGCTCAACACCGAGTTTTTCAGCGATAAGAGCAGCGACTTCGGCATCTATACCAACGATTGTTTCATTCTCATAATACTCATACGGCGGGAATGTTGCATTTGTAGCCATTACGAGTTTTCCGGGAGTTGAGTATACGGGTTCACCGGCGGGAACATCTGCGGTATCAGAATTTTGGCTTGTAGAAACGGTTTCGCTGACTTTGCTTGCAGTTTCGTTTTTAATATTGTCGCCTTTTTTATCGCCGCAAGCGGTAAATGACATAATCATAGCAGTGGCAAGCAGTGCAGCAAGAATTTTTTGAAATTTTTTCATTTTTATTCCTCCTAAAGAATTTATTTCCCTTAACACAAAGGAAAGCATACATTAATAAAAAGTTTTTTTGCTTCTTTTTTTTCAAAAAAAGAAGAGAAAAAAGAAAAACTAACTATCAAGAAGCATTCTGTCGTTGGCGAGACTAGAACCGCTGACCTCTTTAAATTTAGCGAGAAGAGTTGCGACTGTCAGCTTTTTCTTTTCTTCGCCCGAGATGTCGAGAATAATTTTTCCATCGTTCATCATGATGAGTCTATTTCCGTGAGTGATGGCATCATTCATATTATGGGTCACCATAAGAGCGGTCAAATTATTCTCCGATATAATTTTATCTGAAAGCTCAAGAACTTTGGCGGCGGTTTTGGGGTCGAGTGCTGCGGTATGTTCATCGAGCAAAAGAACTTTCGGTTTCTTTATAGTTGCCATGAGAAGAGTTACCGCCTGTCGCTGACCGCCTGAAAGGAGTCCGACTTTTGCGGTCATTCTGTTTTCAAGACCGAGGTCAAACTGTTTTAAGAGTTCACGATATTTTTCTCTTTCGGCATTTGTAACGCCCCACGCAAGGCCTCTGCGTTTACCACGTCTTGCGGCGATAGCGAGATTTTCGTCAATGCCCATATCCGCAACCGTACCCATTCGGGGGTCCTGAAAAACTCTGCCCAAAAGCGAAGCTCTTTTATGCTCGGGAAGTCCCGAAACATCTTGACCATCAATGAGTATCATACCATTATCGACAGGCCAAGTTCCGGCTATCGAGTTAAGCATTGTAGATTTTCCGGCACCGTTACCGCCGATAACCGTACAAAAATCGCCGTCATTGAGTTTAAGTTCTACGCCTCTGAGAGCCATTTTTTCGTTTATCGTACCGGGATTGAAGGTTTTGTAAACATCTTTTATCTCAAGCATCTGTTTTCTTCGCCTCCATCTTCACATTTTTGACGTTGCGTTTGGCTGCTTTTTTGAATGAATTTTTCGACATTTCTTTCAAATTAGGCACTGCGAGGAACAATGCAACTATAACAGCGGTGAACAATTTTGTATCGTCCGTAGGCATTTTGAGCCAAAGTACTATGCCCATAGCTATGTAATAAAGAATACCGCCTATAACAACGAATATCAATTTTATAATAAAATTGCTTTTTTTGCGGAATATAGCATCGCCGATAACCATTCCGATTATAACGGCAGCCAATCCGATAACTATGGCACCTCTGCCCATGTTTATATCTGCAAATCCCTGATACTGAGCAAAAAGACAACCCGAAAGAGCAACTACTCCGTTTGACAAAGCAAGAGCGATTACTTTAGCCACATTTATATTTATACCTTGAGCCTTACTCATATCGGGGTTACTTCCCGTTGAACGAATAGTAGAACCCATCTCTGTACCAAAGAACCAATACATAAGCCCTATGATAACCGCCGCAAAAATAAGGCCTATCAAAATCGCCATTTTGATATTGCTCGCACTCAAAATAAGATCATAATTACGGTAGCTTACAGGCAGATTGGCTTTACCCATAATATTAAGGTTAATAGAATAAAGTGCTATTTGAGTAAGGATTCCTGACAAAATATCGGGGATTCCCAAACCTGTATGCAAAAATCCCGTAACGAGTCCGGCGAGTATTCCTGCCACTACTGCAACCAATGCCGCAAGCCATGCCGGAGAGCCGTTTATTATCATTATAGCTGTAACCGCACCACCGGTAGCAAACGAGCCGTCAACAGTCAAATCGGCAAAATTAAGAAGTCTGAATGTTATAAAAAGCCCCAATGCCATAAGACCCCAGATTATTCCCTGAGCAATATTGCCCGGCAATTGTGATAAAAAGGTCATTGGGTTCAATGACGAAAAATATTCTAAGATAGAGTTCATGCAATCACCGCTTTTCCATAAATACACAAATATTTGGGGTGTATGAATGCACCCCAAATATTTCAAGAGCAATTTATTTTTATGTTTTGATTAGCCTTCGTCAGCTGTTTCGGTAGCTTCCTCACCGATTGCAACATATCCATCAGGAATTGTTACACCAAGAGCCTCGCAACGAGCTTTGTCGTACTTCTTTGTAGTAGCGGAAGCTGTACGAACGTCCATTGTAGAGATGTCTGCATCTTTAACAAGAACATCGTAAGCCATCTCTGCTGTTGCAACGCCGAGATCGTAGTAGCTTATTGAAAGAGTAGCAACACCGCAACCGGAGCAGATATTCTCTTCGCCTGCAACTATCGGAACATTTTTGGGCTGAGCGATATTATCGATGATACCCGTGTTTGAAGCTGCTGTGTTATCTGTGGGAATGTAGATAACATCGCACTCTTCGCAAGCTGTTGTAACAACTGCTGCGATGTCGTTCGAGTCAGAGAAAGTATACTCTTTTGTTTCGTAGCCGTAATCTGTAAGGAAAGGTGTAATTGTATCTATCTGATACTTAGAGTTAGCCTCTGCGGAGCAGTAAAGAAGTCCCACATTTTTAGCATCGGGGAAAAGCTCGTGAAGCATTTCAGCTTGTTTGTCGAGGGGTGCGAGGTCGCAAGTACCAGAAACGTTGCTGCCCGAATGACCTGTCCAGTCTTTAATATCGAGAGCAGTTGCGTAATCTGTAACAGATGTGCCGAGTACCGGAATTTTGTCTGTTGCTGTATAAGCAGCCTGAAGAGCCGGTGTAGCATTTGCCATAATAAGATCTACATTACCCGAAACGAACTGATTGCAGATTGTTGTACAGTTAGCGGAATCGCCCTGTGCATTCTGAACATCGAATGTTACGTTTCCTTCGCCAACGAGTTCTGTGAGTTTATCTTGGAAACCCTTTGTTGCAGCATCGAGAGCATCATGCTGAACGAGCTGGCATACACCTACGGAATATGTTTTGTTTTCGATTTGCTCGCCCGAAGCTGTGCTTGCAACTTCCTCTTTGCTCGATGTATTAGTAGTTTTATCGCCACACGCACCGAGAGCGAGAGTCATTGTAAGAGCCGCTAAAACTCCTGCGAAAATTCTCTTTGTTTTGGTCATGATAATTCTCCTTTTCACAACTATTTTTTGGTTATTTCGCTTTGGTGTTTTTACGCACTAAAGCGTCTAAACTAACACGATTAGTATTTTACTCCAAAACCGCAACTTTGTCAATAGAAATAGAAATCATTATTATACAATTATTTATATAACGATAAAAAAATAACTATCTATTTTTGATGAATAACTCTTGTTTTTTTGATTATAATATATATCAGCCGCCATTTAAAATTTGGCTGCAACTATTTATTTTGTGAGGAGTTGTTAGAGTATGAAGAATGCTAATCATAGCATAAAATGTACAGTTAACGAATGTGAACATCATTGTCAGTATGAAAACTACTGCTCTTTGGGCTGCGTTTCGATAGGTACCCACGAACCCGACCCCACTTTGTGTCAGTGCGTTGACTGCGAAAGTTTTAAACGCACTTGTCCTTCTCAGTCAAATTACTGCTCCTAATATTTTTTCTTCTTCTTTTTTTTGAAAAAAAAAGAAGCAAAAAAAACTTTAATAAATGTACGGGACTCTTTGCATTACCATGGGCTTTTTTATGTTTTGGTAATGGCTATTGATGTTTTAACGAGTTCTGTATAACTTAAAAAAATCTGCCTGCACAAGTACGCAGGCAGATTTTTTTCCTATGTTTTATAGTAAAAATTTTATATTTAAAGTTTTTTGGAAAGGGTTTGGGAAAACCTTTTTTTCAAAAAAGGTTTTCCCAAAAAAAGCTTATGGCAAATTTAATCATCGGGAATAGTGATTCTTATTATTTGAAGATCTTCTACATAAATACCGTATGGATACGATTCTTCCACATCGCCCGAAAAAGTCACTCTCACGCCCAAAGGATAACTCTCAATAACATCAGGAACAAACTTTCCTTGTTCGCCTTTGAGTTTTAAGTCTGCACAGCCAAGCCAATATTGCGGACACGTCACTCTCAGATATTTTTCCGTTCCTGTTATAACAAATGCGTCAAATGTATTTGTTTCATCGTCTTTGTACATTTGAGAAAGCAAATAGGCTTCCTGCAAAATATCCTTTCCGTTTTTGCCTACGGTATCGTTATCGTTGTTATAAAAAAACATAATTAATTTTTCTTTATCGACTATATACTGTGCATATCCGTCTGTTAAGCAATCGTTCGGTTCTCCCAACAAATCGAACATTTCAGGATATGTCATGTCAGCCGTGATTTGTAAAACTTTATCAGATGTTGTTGCTCCTATCTCGCTTACAGTTTCAGCTTCATCGATTACGTCAGAATTTGTATTTTCAATATTTGGTGGCGAAATTTCCGACTGCTCCGGAATCTCTGTTATAACTTTACACTTATCTTCATCAGGTAATGGATTTTCGGTCTGTTCCGTATTTTCTATTATTGCGGAAATTTCGGGTTGCTCAGAAGCAGCGGGAATATCAACGCACTTTTTTGAAATATTTTGATTTAGAGTAATCAATTCTAAAGCCACCGACACCGCAAAAATTACAACAAGTCCTGCAAAAACTACTTTTAAAGATTTTCCGACTTTAAATTTCGGTTTTGTTGAAGTGACATGTATTGATGATTTATTAATTGTATTTTTTTGGTTTTTCATAATATTCAACTTCCTTTCGCTGACGGCAAAAATTCTATCTTTTTCGTTCGGTGAGGGAATATAATAAGCCGATATTTTATCAACATCTAAATTTTTGATTTGTTTTTTTATGTTCATAATCACATCAAACCTTTCTGTAAAAGTGTTTTTTTCAGCTTTTTCAATGCACGACTGCATCTCATTCTCACCGCAGATGTTTTCATCGAAAGCAATTCGGCAATCTCTTTCGATGTTTTATTGTAGTAAAATTTTTGTATTATTATGGTTGAATCAGGCTCGCCAAGATTTTTTATTTCATCAAAAATTATACTTTTGGTTTCGGACTCTTCCAATTCCATTTCCGGACTACCGGCAGAGATGATTTCGTCGAAATCCTCATCATCAACAGCGATTATTTTGATTTTACTCAAAGAACGGTATTTGTCGATTGCCCGCCGTTTGGCGATTGTCGCAATAAATCCCTTTAGTTGACGATCATCGCAATTACTATTTTCAAGAGTAAAAAATATTTCGGCAAAAATATCGCTCACGCACTCCTCTACATCTCTTCTTAAACATTCTCCCAGCAGTTTGTAAACGATTGTGTATACATAATTATAATACTCATCAAACAACATTCGTCTGCCGTAAGATTCGTTTTTTGCGATCATCTGCTTATACTCCGAACCGGTCATACAAAAATTCTCCCACTGACAAAAACTAATTTTTACGCAAATTTCAGCTTTCACTTTTATATTCGCAAATATAATTAAAAGTGTCACACAAAAAAGGACTTCGTTTTTACACGAAGTCCTTTTTACAAGTGGGAGAGGGTGGATTCGAACCACCGAAGTCAGTGACAACAGATTTACAGTCTGCCCCATTTGGCCGCTCTGGAACTCTCCCAAATA
>CACXHC010000011.1 GCA_902767285.1 uncultured Ruminococcus sp. | reverse complement strand
TGCAGTCGGATTTGTTTCAGTTTAAGGAATGTTCGTTGAAACACATAAAATTTATATAGTAAAAGTTTTTTTTGCTTCTTTTTTTTTCAAAAAAAAGAAGAGAAAATAAGCAGCAAATTTTTATACTAAACCGAAATACTCCTCAAGAGATAATCCGCTGTCGGTTATATCTTGTGCCAAATCTCCTACATATCGAATATGCCAAGCCTCATAGCCGTAGCCTGTTGCCCACTCTTTGCCATACGGGTATCTTATAATGAATCCGTACTCGCTGCAATGTGCCTCAAGCCACTCGGCGGCGGGAGTTCCCGGAAAATATCCGCTGTCCCATGTGGCACAGTCTATCGCCATGCCCGTTTGATGTTCGGAGTGTCCGGGCTTTGCACAAAGCTGATCCGCCCACTCTTGACCATAAATATTTATGTATTCGTAATAAAGTTCCTCTTGCTCGGCATAAGACCTGTAATCCGAATTATCATAAATACTTATACCGGCTTCTGCCGCCGCACTTACCATTTGTTCAAATGCTTCGGCACACTCGGGAATGAGTCCTTGTGGGTCATACTCCTTCGGTATGCCGTATGTTTTGTTTACTATTAGAACTCCATCAACATAGTGATATTGATATTCTTCCATATCCTCTTCTTCCTCTTGTTCCTCCTGTTCTTCATAATAAAATTCTTGCTCATCATCATCATTTTGAGCGTCTTGCTGATTTTCTTCAGAATACTGATTGTCTTGAGATTCGGTGATATATGTATAATATGTTATCTTACTCTCTTTGGCGGTATCGTTTTTTGATGGAATTTCTTCTTTAGACGAAAATTCTTCTTTAGATGAAAATTCTTCTTTAGACGAAATTTCATCCTCCGAAACTGTACTTGACTCTGTATCGTTCGCCATACTGACATCATCAAAAATTTCGATTTCAGCGGAATTATTATCAAAATTTTTGAGAGTACCGCACCCCGAAAAACAAGTTGTCACCATTAATGCTACAACCAAAATTTTTGTGATATTTTTCATTATATAAACACCTCCGCTAAAATTACAAATAAAGTTCATCGTATCCGTTCGAATCGCTGAATGGGAAAAAAGTATTTTTATAGTTGATGAAAAGATTCTGCACATCAAAAATGCACTTTTCGTCATGATACGATTTTATGGCAAATTCCGTGATTTTCAAAACGGTATCGTAATCCTTGAGAAAAACGGACGTATTATTTATAAATTCATACAATATATCATAGCAGTTGTTTTCAATCAATGACATAAAGAAACTTTTTTCATCTGCCAAAATATATCTTTCGAAAGAAGAATTCCTCTTTTTAAGATAAATACACGCAATCAGCACCGTTTTAACGCCGTATGGTATGTTTGTATCGTAATGCAGCCTGGTATTCCCTATTGTTTTTAAGAAAGAATTAAAATCTACCTTGAATATATATTTGCGTAATTCATCGGTGACCAAAAAATGAAAACCGCCGATTTCGAGTTCCTCCAATAATGAACAGCCATAAAGACTATTAAATCCAAAAAGCATTTTGGGAGGAAAAATTACCCTTTTGAGGCTTTTACAGTTACGGAATATTTCATCTTCAGCACTTGTCAAATTCGAGTGAAACACGGCTTCTCTAAGATTTGTACAATCTTCAAAAGCTCTGCTCCCAACGCATTTAAGCCCTTGGGGAAACGATATTGTGAACAAGCCCTCACATTTGGCAAACGTTCTGTATTCTATTTTTTGTATTTTTTCGGGCAAAACGATTTTTTCTATCGATTTACATTCCGCAAAAGCTTCCGAGCCTATTTTTTCTATGCTGTCGCTCAAATTGATTTCCATTAGGCTTTTGCAATTTTGAAATGCGTTTTTGCCTATCTCTTTAACATTTTTTGAAATATAAATGCTCTCTAATCCAGTGCATTCACCAAAAGCGAAATCGCCTATTATTTTAACGTTGTCGCCCATAACAACTTTTTTTACATCACTGCTGTAAAACGCATAAGAAGCTATTTCTTCCGTTTCTTCGGGCAAACGGTACGATTTCATTTTCCTGTTATTGAAGAACATCTGAATTATCTTTTTATCTTTTGAGAAAACAACTCCGTCTATGGATCTACAATGCGGATTGAGTTCGTCTATATACACTCCCTGAAGATTTTCACATTCGATAAATGCCGATGCCGATATAATAAACACTTTTTTTCCGAGATATACTTTTTCTATTTTTGAACAGCCTGAAAATACGTTTTCGCCTATCGACTCAAGGTTATCACCAAAATTAACTATCCCTTCTTTATACGAAGTATTTATGCTTTTAAGCACTGCACAATTTGTAAAAGCATTGTCACCTATACTTTGAATCTGATTGCCTATCCTGACTTCTGATAACGAGATACAGCCTTCAAATGCACCTGTATGAATAGAAATCACACTTGAGGGAATCTTTATTCTTAAAAGATTGATGCAATTATAAAAAGCATGATCACTTATACTGATAGCGTTTGAATCTATATTTACTTTTTGGAGAGAACGACAGTTAAAAAACGTTTCTGCCGGTATCTCCAATATATCTTTGGGAAGTTCGGCTAACTTGAGATTTACACAGCCGGCAAAAATACTCTCACCGAGCATGACGGAATCAAACACGCTTATTACAACTTTTCCGTTGACTTTTTTACCCGGTGAATGAGGTGCTTTTTGACGTGCCAAAGGTGTTATTCTAACATTCGTCAAATTTTTGCAATTGACAAATGCCCTGTTACCTATATAATTGATGTTATCGGGCAAAATTATCGTTTGTAATGATTGACAGTTATAAAATGCCTCATCGCCTATTTTGGTAACTGTTGACGGAATATTTATAAATTTAAGATTTTTACAATGTGTAAAAGCACCGTTCTCTATTTCCGTAATGCCTTCGGGAAGATAGATTTTTTCAACATCACTCCAAAAAAATGCCTTTTCTCCGATAACCGTTATGTTATCGGGGATTTCTACATATTTTTCATCTCGCTCGGAATTATATTTTCTTAATATACGGACGGTTTTGTTTCCCTCAGCCATTTTTTTTATATCAAAACTCAAATTTCACACCTCTCAATCTTTTTTTGAAAATTCAATATGCGAAAAAGCGGCAGTTTAAAAGCTGCCGCTTTTGGGGGTTATGTTATTTTATTTCAAGCTGACTAATAGTTGAAAGTTGAGCATTTATTAATTTGGATCTCGCATGAACGTTAACACCCTGACTATGGTCTACATAAGGTTGGCAGTGGTGTCTTGCCAAAAAAGTTGCCGAATAATACGAAACTGTCAATGATGTGATAAACATTGTCATATAGTTGCTTCCTGCTTTATACGCTTCCTCAACAAACTTTATGGCATTTATAGTTTTGCTCAATGTTTTATCGGCAAGAACCCTGAGAGCGTTAACGTTTTCGTTATGTGCTGCTCTAACCACACTGTAAACATCCGTGTCGGTTTGGCTGTTAGCTACTTTTTTTATGATTTCTTCTATCATGTAAACTGCCATTCGCATTTTTTCAAGTTCTGTACGAGTAACGCTTCCCGATTTGGAACCCGCTGTAATAGCCTTGTTTTTGTCGTTTACAATATCGTTCAAGCAATTAAGGGTTTCTGCACGGCTCTTTTTGGATTCAATAGAAACATCATCGAAAGTTTTGCGAATTTCCGCCAATGCTCCATTTTTCAAGATTATTTCTTTGCAGTCTCTTATAATAATATCACTGAAAATACTAACGATTGAAACTACTATATCGAAAGAAGCTCTGCTTGCTCTTGAAATAACACTTTTATACTCTTGATCAGTATATTGTCCGTCAAGAATAGCTTCGATTTTGTAATCGTCTTTGTATCTTTTGTAAAGGTCATAGTAGTTTGAGAAATCAGATGCAATCTTGGAGTTTTGAACATACTGAACTATAAGATCTTTATCAACGGGGTTCTTAAGTCTTTCATAAGAACGAATAATACTGCTGAGATCGTCCCAGCCACGAGCCGTAACGAATCTTTTGCCTTCCGGAGTAGTTTCGAGAGAGTAGAAATACTCGGGCTTTGTTTCAAGATATGAGATTATTGCGGGGTGAACACCTGTCTGTATAGCATATTCTTTCCACGTTTTCCAGTCTTCCTCAACATCTATTCTCTTGATTCTGTCCCATGTTACAATATCCATTTCATGAACCGAGTTGTTGTACTGCGGAGGATTTCCTGCGGCAACTATTACCCAGCCTTGCGGTATCGAATGTTTACCGAATTTCTTCTGCTGAAGAAGCTGAAGCATTACCGGCGAAAGAGTTTCGGATACACAGTTCAGCTCGTCAAGAAAAAGAATGCCGTTTTCGTATCCTGCCTCGATATACTCGTAAGTATCGGAAACAATTTCACTCATTGTATATTCTGTTACGGGGTACTCTTCTCCTTTGTACCCCTTATGTACAATAAAAGGAAGTCCCAAAGCACTTTGTCTTGTATGATGAGTCATAGAATAAGCATTGAAACCTATTCTAAGTTCGGCAGCTACCTGATTTACGATAGCTGTTTTGCCAACTCCCGGAGGGCCTATAAGAAATATCGGACGCTGTTTTTCAATCGGAATAACCGGCTGATTATACTTGTCCTTTTCTATATAAGCCTTTACAGTACTTTTAATTTGTTCTTTTGCACTTTCAATATTCATAAGTCAAAGTTCCTCCTTTTTTACTATTATCTGTGTAGCCCATGAAGGCACAGGCGGGATGTCATATCCTTCATCAACTACAACAAAGGCTGTTTTGTATGGTGTGGGCTTTTGGGGATAATCGCTTTGTAATACTTCACAATCGGTAAAATAAATCAAACCCTTAAGATTACGAAATTCACGTTCTTTTATAAGAGTGTCTACACGGTTAAACACAGGCATAAACGCCGTTCCGCCATAGCCTTTGACCTTATAATTTTTAACGTAATTATCTACTTCTTCCTGATTGGTCAGCGTAGCTTCTTCTGTAATTCTTGTGTCGCACTGTATAACACGGATATGGAATTTAGTAAAAAATGATTCGGTACTCTTTAAAATGCTGTATGTTTTAGTTATAAAAGACTTTGCAACTGTTGCCGTTGAATAAGAAGTATCAATTGCAATAACAAGTTCTTTTATCATTTTGACTTCTCTGTATTCAAGAGGTTCTATCAAAGGCATATTGCCATAACGGTTCAACCCGTATGTATAATATATGAAGTCGAACTCATCAGGGTTTATTTTAACGGCTTCACCCACCATGGCGAATTGTTTTAAAAAAGATTCATAGCTGTAACGTTCTTTTGTAACTTCGCCGAGGTTTGCCACTAAGAAACCGGGTATATTACCTTTTGATTTTTCAAAGCTTTCGAGAGCAGTTTGAACTCTTCTCGATATATTGTCCCAACGCTCCTCAAGCTCTTTTTTGCGGGCTTCTTCTCTGCTTTTTTCCCAATATTCATTGAACATTGTTTCGTCTTGGTCGGGGTCTTGGTTGTCACGGTTTCCGGAATCCTGACTTTTACCGTTACCGTTACCGCTATCGTCACCGTCACCGTTATCGCCACCGGAACCCAATTTTTGGACGCTCCCCGCATACGTTTTATGATACCAAACTGTATGGGAATCTTGAGAAAATATCTTCTCTAATCTTATGATTTCGGTTTCATCAAGATCTTCTTTCAGGAGATAACTGTATATCCATTCTGCCGTAAAACGATTTACTTTTGATTTGAAATTTTTTAAATCTCCGTCTTGATCTCGTTTTATACCGGTTTCCAGCTCATCCAATTCAAGATCGTTTATACAGTTTTCAACTGCAATATCGCAAGCCAAATCCCACAAACGTTCATTTTCAAGAATTTTGACAAACATGTGCTTGAACAGACAATGCAAAAGTGAATGAAAATACGCTCGATTTAAAAATTTGGTGTCTTTTGCATCTTTGAGATAAAGCTCCACTACGTTTATCGGATCATAATAAAAATACTCTCCGTCTGTCATGATCTCTTCTGTTTCGATTTCTTTGAGATCAAGTCTTGTAATCACCGCATCCATATATCTAAGTCTAACAGTGAGGGCGATACGAGCCAAGCCAATCATATCAGGGGCAAGCTGATACATTTTTTGCAATTCTTCCTCTGTAAAACTGTCTCGTTTTTTCTTTGCCACTAAGTTCAACTCCTTTCCGAAAACAGCAAATAAAAAATATGTACTTCACATAAAATTCTACAAAATAATTAGGCATATTTGGCAAGATAAAACAAATATTTATACTTACGGGTAAATATACCCATTATCGTAGAAAGTATTATAAGTGTACCCTATATTTTTGTAATTGTCAAGGGTAGTTTTTTCAAATTTATTTTTTTTTGAAAAAAAACGGGGAAACCCATTTTCAAGATTTCCCCGCTTTTGATAATAATAAATTTGTTAGTTATTGTCGCCATCCGCTTCTTGGAGCTTCTGTTTTTTGATAACTTTCAATCGAGAGAACTCCTCACGGTCTTTTTCATCGAGAGCATCTGTTATGTACTTAACAGTTTCCTCGAATCTTGGTATCATGATATTTTTGAGAGCGTTGGCACGTCTTTGTGTGGTGCTTATCGCAATAGCAAGACGATAGACGCTGTTTTCGATTTCGGCAAGTTGAGCGGTAAGATATTTCACTTCTTCAAAACGCTGTCTTGCGAGGTCAAGAATAGAATTTGTAGTATAAAGACCGTAATCAAGGTCAAGACCGTTTTTCTCTTTTATGGCAACTATAGGAATTTCGACACCCATAACGCTTCTGTATGAAAGAGTAAGCGAATCTTCAACGGGAACAGACCTTGCTATCTCGTCGCAAAATCCCATTGTGATATTAGCCATCTGCAAAGCCTGATATGCGTCCTCGTATGCTTTATCGATTTTGCCCTGAATATTTTTAGCTTTGTCGATAAGCGACATGAGTTCTCTTATAAGAATATTTCTTTTTTTGTCGAGAAGTTCGTAACCAAGGTTAGACAATTCAAGCGACTTTTTGGAGTTTATTAGATTTCCTTTTGTTGGTGTTGCGGTATTCATTTATACCTCACCTCTCTTTTAATCGACAAATGGTTTGTAGAACTTATCGAGAATAGCATCGTCCACACGGTCGAGTTCGCTTTTCGGAAGAATACCGAGAAGTTCCCAACCCAAATCAAGACTTTGTTCTATGGAGCGGTTCTCGGTGAAACTCTGGTTGACGAATCTTTTCTCGAATGCATCGCCAAACTCAAGATATTTTTTGTCTATTGCCGAAAGTTCCTCTGCACCGATAACACTTGCAAGCGAACGGGCATCTATTACTTTGGCATACGATGAGAAAAGCTGGTTTGCCAAATCCTGATGTTCTGCCCTTGTGTATCCTTCGCCTATGCCGTCTTTCATCAAACGAGAAAGGGACGGAAGTATGTCTATCGGCGGATATAATCCCTGACCCTGAAGGCTACGGCTCAAAACGATTTGACCTTCGGTTATATATCCTGTAAGGTCGGGGACGGGGTGAGTTATATCGTCATTCGGCATTGTTAATATAGGAATTTGCGTAACACTGCCTTTACTGCCCTTTACCATGCCTGCACGTTCGTACAAAGACGCAAGGTCGGAATACAAATATCCGGGGAAACCTTTTCTGCCGGGGATTTCGCCTTTAGATGAACTAAATTCTCTCAATGCTTCGGCATAAGAAGTCATGTCGGTCATAATAACAAGAACCTGCATATCATGCTCAAATGCGAGATATTCGGCAACTGTCAAGGCACATTTCGGAGTAAGTATTCGTTCTATTATAGGGTCGTTTGCCAAATTCAAGAGCATAACAACTCGGTTCATAACTCCGAAATCTTCGAAACTTCTTTTGAAATAATCGGCGACATCATTTTTTACGCCCATAGCCGCAAAAACTACGCAGAATCCTTTTCCGTCATCATCGGCGATTTTAGCTTGACGAACTATCTGCACGGCGAGTTCATTATGTTTCATACCGGAGCCGGAGAATATCGGCAATTTCTGACCTCTGATGAGCGTAATCAAAGTATCTATTGTCGAAATACCGGTGTTTATATAGTTTTTGGGATATACTCTCGAAACGGGATTCAGCGGTGTTCCGTTGATATTACCCATTTTTTGCGGATAAATATCGCCCAAGTTATCGATAGGCTTGCCCGAGCCGTTCAAAATACGTCCGATAATCTCTTTTGAGAGCGGCATTTCCATGGGCTTTCCGATAAGTCTTGTTTTTGTATTTACGAGAGAGATTCCCTTTGTGTTTTCAAAGACCTGAACAACGATTCTTTCGCCGTCCATTTGAACAATTCTGCCCTGACGTGTAGTTCCGTTATCGAGTTTAATATCTACGATTTCTTCGTTAAAAGCTCCTTTAACTCCGTCAAGAACGATAAGAGAACCGTTTATTTCTTTTACGCCTATGTAATCTAAAACCATTCTGTTTTCATTCCTTTCGTATTAATTAAACTCTGCTGTAAGAGTTGTGTTAAGTGCTTCGTCAATTTCCTTTTCGTAATCGGCGAACATTTCGAGTTTGCTGTTGGGAATATCGTATTTCATTTTTATGAGCTTGTCGAACAAGCCGAGCGAGATTATTCTTGAGAGCGGGATACTTCTTGCAATAAGGCTTTTGGATACTTCGTAAAGATGAATTATTGTTTTCATCATAAGTTTTTGTTTTTCAAGCGGAACGAATGTATCGTCTTTATGGAAAGCATTTTGCTGAAGGAATCCTACTCTAATAACTTTTGCTGTTTCTATTATGAGTTTTTGGTCATCGGGAAGAACATCTGCACCAATAAGTTTTACGATTTCCATAAGGCTGTTTTCTTCCTGAAGAATAGCCGTAATTTTGTTACGATATTCTATAAAATCTTTGCCCTGATTTTTTTCGAACCAAGGGTCGAGGTCGGTGAAATACTCGCTGTAACTTGTCATCCAGTTTATAGCGGGATAGTGACGTGCATACGCCAAAGATTTATCCAAAGCCCAAAAGCAGCGGGTAAATCTTTTGGTATTTTGAGTAACGGGTTCGGAGAAATCCGCACCCTGTGGCGAAACTGCTCCTATAACCGTAACCGAACCTTGTTTTCCGCCTAAAGTTTCAACTCTGCCGGCTCTCTCGTAGAAATCCGAAAGACGTGACGGCAAGTATGCCGGGAATCCTTCTTCCGCGGGCATTTCCTCAAGTCTGCCCGAAATTTCTCTCAAAGCCTCAGCCCATCTCGAAGTAGAATCCGCCATAATAGCACAATGGTAGCCCATATCACGATAATACTCCGCGAGGGTTATGCCTGTATAAATGGATGCTTCACGAGCGGCAACGGGCATATTTGAAGTATTGGCAATAAGAACGGTTCTGTCGGTCATAGGTCGGTTGGACTTCGGGTCGATGAGTTCTTTAAATTCTTGCAGAACCTGACTCATCTCATTTCCACGCTCACCGCAGCCGATATATACGATAATATCGGCATCACACCATTTTGCGAGCTGGTGTTGAGTCATGGTTTTTCCGGCACCGAAACCGCCCGGAATAGCCGCCGTACCGCCTTTTGATATTGGCAAAAGTGTATCGATAACTCTTTGACCGGTAATAAGCGGAATATCTGCCGGAAGTTTTTCTTTTACGGGACGAGGTGTTTTTATAGGCCATTTCTGGCAGAGTGTAAGTTCGTGTTTTTTGCCGTTTTGGTCTTTAATAGCAACAACAACGTCATTGAGTTTATATTTTCCGTCCGAAACAATTTCGGTAACTTCGCCCGAAATATACGGAGGAACAAGGCATCTATGCTCGATGATTCTCGTTTCGGGCATGGTTGCGTATATATCGCCGCCCGAGAGCATATCGCCTTTTTTCACGGTGATATGCACGTCCCATTCTTTATCTTCGTCAAGAGAAGGAACTGAAACACCTCTTGAAATAAATACACTTCCCGTTGCGTTTTCGATAGCGGCGAGGGGGCGTTCTATTCCGTCAAAAATGTTATCCATGATGCCGGGGCCGAGTACGACATTCATCGCAGCACCCGTACCGACAACAGCGTCACCGGGTTTCAAGCCTGTTGTTTCCTCGTATACCTGAATGGTCGTTTCGCCCTTTGACATACGAATTACCTCGCCAACGAGCTTTTTTTCGCCTACATAGACCATCTCCATCATAGAGAAACTTCGGCTGTTTTTGACGGTTACCACAGGGCCGTTGATTCCGTAAATTACGTCTTTGATATTTGCATTATCCACGATATAGCCCCCTTACATATCTATTATCAAGCCCGAAGTTTCGACAAAGACTCTTTTTCTGTCCTCGAATTTTGCGTCAAGAGTATCGTCAATGATAATCGAAAGGTTCGGACATTCGCATCGAATACCGCCGATTTTTATACTGTTGTCGACTTTCACAGTACAATCGGGAAATATTTTTTTGATAACGTTTTCGTATTTTTTATCTTTACTGCAAATAAGAACAATGACGCTTTCGCCTTCCAGCCTGTTAAGCATCATTTTTGCAGATGTTGATATATATTCTTTGTATTTGGGAGTAGTTGTAAAGTCCCTGAGTTTTTGTTCTGCCTCGTCAAAGATTTGCTGAGCCATTTTCTGACGTTTTTCAAAAAGCTCACGTTTGATTTTAGTTTCTTTTAAAGCGGTTTCTTTTGCAAGTGACGCTTTAAATTCTTGTTTTTGCTCTTGAATGAAAGCAAAAGCGGCGGCGGTGCCTTCTTCATTGGCTGCCTGCAATTGTTCTTCTCTGAACGCCTCTACCTCGGCTTTCATTTCAAGACGCTGTTCTGCGGCATATTTTTCTATCGCCTCAAGAAAGCGATTAGCCTTGCTGTTTGCGTCTATCATACTGAATCCTCTCCACGAAAAAAATGGTATTAAATTTTAATTCCGATAGCGTCACGCACATATTTTGTTATGGAGTCGCTTGTTTTGCCGTTGCCGTGTCTGTCGGGAATTTCGACAATAAGCGGCTGACGTTTGTTGAGTTTGTAGTCCATAACAAGTTCGGGACAAAGCGTTACCAGCTTGTGCGTCATAAGAACAACGCCGACATCTGTTCTTTTCATAACTTCCGAAAGGCTTTTTCGAACTTCCGCTTCGGTATGAATGACCTCGCCCTCTATGCCTGCAAGACGCATACCCATTTCGGTATCGACATTATCGCTGAGTAAATAGAATTTCATGATATTAACCTATTTTGGAGAGAATAAGGATAGATACGAGCATTCCGTACAGTGCAACGCCCTCGCCAAGTGCAACGAAGATAAGCGATTTACCGAAGTTTTTGGAATCTTCGGAAGTAGCACCGATAGCCGCCGGAGCCGCATATCCAACAGCGATGCCGCCGCCTATGCACGAAAGACCTGTTGCAATAGCCGCACCTATAAAAGCAAGTCCGTTGCCCGAAGATGCAGCCGCAGTAACTGCCTCTTCAGCTTCTGCTGCACTGGCAATCATAGGACAAAGGAAGCAAGCCATAAAAACAGCAGCAAACGACGCTAATTGCATATAAACGGCTTTTTTTCTTCTACAACCTTTTTCAACAGCTCTGTTTGCAAGAATTACAGATATTACACAAAATGCCACCGGAATAGCTAAAAATAAATAGTCCATAAAATGTTACCTCTTTTTTTGTTTTAATTTTATGTTACTTTTTTTGAAAAAAAAGTAACCAAAAAAACTTTATGAACATATACGCAAGCGTACATCTCTCATTTAACCCAAGCTCACAGGCGTGAAACTGCGTCCGTTGCCCTTATAGAATCTTCCGAACATCTCATAAAATTCAAGTCTTAATACTTGAATACAAACGAGTAATGCCTCAAGACCCATAACAAAAATGTTGCCTATTACTACTATGGCAATATATCCGAATCCGCTCGACATATTCGCAAGCGTGAAAACAACTTCCATCATTCCTGCGTGAACAAGCACGAATGCTCCAACTCTCAAAAATGACATCGTGTTTGTTACGTAGCTAAGGCAATATTCAAATAATTCAAAGAAACTTTGAATACAATATCCGCCCCAGCTCTCAGGCTGCCACTCTTTTTTACCCATAGCCAATCTGCCGAGAGGCTCTTTCATGAATATCATTATCAACGGCAAAATTATAAGGCAGATTATATATATCGGGTTTGCTATTTTTACTCCCATTATCATTTGAGAAACAAGTATCGCTACAACAGATACATAGAACAAAAGTCCCGCTATGCCGTTGCTGCCGAATATAGCCTCTTCTTTGTCGTTTATCTTAAATGATGCGATTATGTTTAGAATGATTGCAAGCGTTACAAGAAGCATTCCTATTCCGACCGCTACATAAATTATCATGTTGGTTGTTGCGGGCTGCATTACTTCGATTGGCTTTTCTTCGAGTCCAAACAAGGCATGAAATACAGGGTCAAGCAAATGCTCGTACCCGAATATTGAGCCATACGCTGCCCCGAATATCGCTCCCGATATTCCGCACGGTATGAGTATCGCCCCCACGGGATTTTTCTTTTTCTTCATTAACAATCCAACTAATGCAACTATTATTCCGTGTCCGACATCGCCGAACATTATTCCGAATAGTAAAGTGTAAGTTATAGCCACAAAAGGCGTTGGGTCAAATTCATTGTAGCTTGGCAGTCCGTACATCTCGGTAAAGTACGAAAATGCTTTTGTAAAGAAATTGTTTTTCAGACGAACAGGCGGTGTATGTTTCATTTCGGCTTTACCGTCTGTCAATCTGCATTCCACAGATTCGATTTTGCTCAGTTTTTGAACAAGCTCCTCCGAGTTCTCCTCAGGCACCCAGCCTACTATCATGAAACTCTTGCCGTAAGTTACTGATTTAGCCATAAGATCATATTTTTTCTGTTCTTCGGTAAAATAGCTGTAATAATAGTTTAAGTCGGATTGCTTGTTTTTCTTAAAATCGTTGAGTTCGGCTTTCAGATTTTCCAGTTTACGTCTAAGCTCGGGGAGTTTGTTTTTTTGTTCTTCGTAGTATTGGCTTGGCGTTCCGTCAAGATCCAAAACTCCGCTGCTTTCAAAATAAAGCCCCGAGAAGATTCTGTCAACGTCCTCGCTGTCCGTTGCCGGAGATATATATAATCCCCAGTAATAGTCGTCATCTGTCGAGCAGGGAAAAAATATCGCAAACGGGTTTTCGCTGTACGCTTGCAGTTTTTCGTAGCTGTCTTTTGGCAACTTTCCGAAATTGGCTTTTATGTACTTGCACTCGTTTATTTTGTCGATTTCCAAATCAAGCTCCGTAAAATGTTTGATTTGTTCCATTCCTCGCTCGCACTCGGAAATTTCGTCCTCAAGTTTTATTTTTTTGTCGGAAAATTCGTTGATTTTATCAACATCGGCTTGAATTTCCGATATAGTTTCGTCATTGAATTTTCGTTTTGAAACGTCAACGGATTCGCATTTTATTTCTGCCGATTCCAATGCCATATTGAAACTGTCGATCAAATCGCTGTTCGGATTGGATTCAGTAAACGGAACGAACATTCGCACGTCCGAATGAAAGCTCAGCGGATCGTCAGGCTCAAAGCATTGAGATGAAGTAAGTACTTCGGCTGTTTCAAAAAGTTTATCCTTGACGCCTATAACTCGCAGACATTTGATTTTTGCAATAGCCAATAATCACACCCTCTTTTTTTGTTTTGTAGATTTTTTATATTATCACGATAGCTCTCAGCTGTTCGGGGTCTACACCGTAGCGAACGCCTTCTATTATGCTTACGATGTTGCTGTATTCCTGCTGCATAACGAAAACGTATGAGAGCATCGCAACTATCGGATAAGTTGAAAAGTGTATGTTTCTTTTTGTGATGTTGTAAATACCGATCTCTTGTATTTGACCGGCATAAACATAATTCATTTTGCCGATAGATTTTCCGAGTTTGGTATCTTTCACGGCATCAAAAATTTCACTGCTGTTCTTAGCCTCGCATAGCTTTGTTATAACCTGCGGACTTAACGAACCATGCGGGAAAATATGTCGGCGAGCCACCTCTGCTGATTCTTTGTAATATTTTTTGAGTCTTAATATTCTTACAAAGTTCATTATGTCGATTATGGAATCAAACATTTCGAGCAGAGCTTTTTTTTCTCCGTTTGAAGTTTTGGTGTTTATGTTATTGTAAAGATTGTCGTAGCAGGCACGATATAAGGCGTTTTCCAGTTCGGGAATATCAACCGATGAATCGTTTCTGCGTGGGCGGAATCTCGATGCTGTTTTTTCGTAAGGTGTACCTGTAAGCACGGCAAAAAACGAATCTACATCTCTCGCCCTCGAAAGTGCCGGCAAATCAACAGATGAGTGATCTTTAAAATATACGGGCATTTTAAAAAAATACTCCTGCGGACTGTCGTATGAAAGAAGTGTTAAAAAGTGGATTATCTGTTCTATTTCATCTTTCTGAATAATGTAATCGGCAAAATACTCTCCTGTGCCTTTCAGGTATCGGCACAGGGAGTAGAAATCGTCAAATAATTTTTGTCTTAATATAAGTTCAAGTCTGCCCCTGTGAGCTTCTCTGTCATTAACGGCTTTCAGAACGGTGTCATAGTATGTGTTGTTTTTCAGATAAACCACAACTTCGGCAACGCTTTTACAGGCAAGCAGATTTTCGTAATCTTTCTGAGAAAGCCGTTTGCCGTACTTTGCCCTCATCTTTGCAATAACAGCGTTTGCTGATGTTGATGAACCCATTGTATAAAATTCACCTCACTGTGTTTTTACTGACTGTTGTAGCTGAGAACTCCGTTGACGATTTCTTCGACCCATCTGTCTTTGTTATTGGCGAATTTTCTTTCAAGGTCTTTTGAAATATCGTCATAATGTTTTACAGTTTCCTTCCACGTAGACTCATAATCTTTTTTAGCCTTGGTTTTGTACTCTTCAACATGAGCTTTGGCGTTTTCGAGATACTGTTCGTAAACTTCCTGACGCTTTTTTTTGACTTCCTCATGTGAAGCTATTTTTTCGGCTTGAGCTTCCTCGTCCATTTTTCGGGCGGTTTCGTCCATTTGAAGGATTTTGCTTATCACTTCGTCCATTTTAAAATATCATCTCTTTTCGTGCATCAATTTTTGAGGCTTTGTATCGGAGCGGGGATACGTCCGCCTCTTGAAATAAATTTTGCGGGAGATGCGTAATTGACGCTCATAACAGGGCCTCCGCCGAGAAGTCCTCCGAAATTGAGAAAATCTCCGGCAGATTTGTTAATTGCGGGAATCACTCTGACAGCAGTCGTTTTTGAATTGACCATACCGATTGCCGCCTCGTCCGCAATAATTCCCGAAATGATTTCGGCAGAAGTATCTCCGGGAATTACTATCATATCAAGTCCCACCGAACAAACGGCAGTCATCGCCTCAAGCTTTGTTATGGTAAGACATCCGCTTTTGGCAGCGTCTATCATTCCGGCATCTTCGGTAACGGGAATAAACGCACCCGAAAGACCGCCTACATGAGAACTCGCCATAACTCCGCCTTTTTTAACGGCATCATTAAGCAGAGCCAAACACGCTGTTGTGCCGTGGGCCCCACAGGTTTCGAGTCCCATTTCTTCGAGGATATGTGCAACTGAATCGCCTACCGCAGGCGTTGGAGCAAGAGAGAGATCTACTATTCCGAACGGAACGCACAATCTTTTTGATGCTTCCTGAGCCACAAGCTGACCCACTCTTGTTATCTTGAATGCGGTTTTTTTGACAATATTTGCGACTTCGGTAATATCGCAGTCGGGAGCTTTCGCAAGTGCCGCTCTGACAACTCCGGGGCCTGATACGCCTACATTTATAACGCACTCAGGCTCTCCGACACCGTGAAAAGCACCTGCCATAAACGGGTTATCTTCGGGAGCGTTGCAGAACACAACCAATTTTGCCGCACCGATACAATCACGGTCGGCAGTAAGTTCGGCGGTTTGCTTAACGATTTTTCCCATTTTGCCTACTGCGTCCATATTTATTCCGGCTTTTGTAGAGCCGATATTCACGCTTGAGCAAACTCTCTCGGTAACTGAAAGAGCCTCCGGAATACTTTCGATCAAAGCATAATCACCGCCCGAAAAACCTTTTTGACAAAGTGCGGTGTATCCGCCAATGAAATTAACACCGACTTCCTGTGCGGCTTTGTCGAGTATTTTTGCAAATTTGACGGGATTTTTCGCTTGACACGCAGATTCTATCATAGCAATGGGCGTAACGCTTATACGCTTGTGAATTATTGGTATACCGTAATCGATGCTTATCTCCTCGCCTGTTTTAACGAGATCTTTGGCATAACGGCATATTTTATCATAGATTTTGGTGCAAGCCTTGTCTATATCATCGTCGATACAATCGAGCAGAGATATGCCCATAGTTATTGTACGAACATCAAAATTTTCGTTTTCTATCATATTGATAGTTTCTAAAATATCGTTTGTATTAATCATTTTAGTGATTCCTTTATTAGGTTAAACTCTATACATAGTGTTAAATAATTCTTCATGGGTGACATGAACCTGAACCCCGAACTCCGTGCCTATTTTCTTTAGCGAATCGGCTAAATCTTTAAAAGGAACGGTACATTTTGATATATCTACCATCATTATCATGGCGAACATATCCTGCATTACGGATTGAGTCACTTCGACCACATTTGCACCGTTTTTGGCACATTCGCCTGCAACGCCTGCCAAAATGCCAACTGTATCTTTTCCGATAACTGTTATTACTGCTTTCATATTAAAGAATCCTCTTTTCCTGTTACAATGTTTGAGCGATTTCTTTTAGATATGCTCTGAAATCTTCCCCGATTTCCTTATGATTGAGAGCCGTTTCGACTTCCGCTTTCATAACACCGAGCTTATTTCCCATGTCGTAGCGTGTACCGGTGTATTCAACGGCAATCATGCCTGATGTTTGAGCAAGAACTTTCATAGCATCGGTGAGCTGAATTTCGCCTCCGGCACCGGGGGTTGTTTTATCGAGAATATCAAAAATTTCGGGAGGAAGAATACAACGTCCGAGAATCGAGTAAAGCGAGAGAACGGCTTCGGGAGTCTGGGGTTTTTCGACCATATCGGTACATTTAAAAATGTTGTCTCTAATATTTTCGACTTTTAGAGAACCGTATTTTGATATATCTTTTTCGGGGACTTGCTTAACACCCAAAACGCCCAAACCAAATTCTTCATAAGCACGAATAAGCTGACCGCAAGCCGGATCTTCGCCAATTATTACATCATCTCCATAGAGAACGGCGAAGGGCTGACCGTCAATAAAATTTCTGGCACAGTTTATCGCATGACCCAAGCCTTTTGTTTCTTTTTGGCGGACAAAATAAATTCTTGCCAATTTTGATATGCCGACTACTTCTTCATACATACTGTTGTTGCCTTTGGAGCTGAGAGCAAATTCAAGTTCGGGAGATCTATCAAAATGATCTTCAATTAATCCCTTACCTCTGTTGGTGATTATCAAAATATCGGTAATGCCCGAATTTACTGCTTCTTCGACAATATACTGAATAGCGGGTTTATCCACAATGGGAAACATTTCTTTTGGCATAGCTTTAGTTGCGGGCAGAACTCTTGTTCCGAGTCCTGCCGCCGGAATCACAGCTTTTGTTATTTTCATAAATATATCTCCTATCTTTTGAATAATTTAGACGAACAGAACTATCATGACATAAAAGAATCCGAAAAAGCCTGCAAGCAGGGCATTAACTCCTCCGTTGATATATAAGGATTTGGAAATATCGGCTCTTGACATAGAATTTTCTTCCGCCTCGGACTTAACGAGTCTGATATTTTCAAGACATTTTTTGTAATAAAATTTGTTTGCCGAAAATCCGCAGAACACCATAACACCGATTTGCAGTAATAACAGTATGGTGGGCATCATCATATAGAATTGCTCTAAAGACGTGAGATTTTGTGCTTCGGCAGAAAGTTTCATATATTGTTCAAGTGTGAGCGATGGTATTTGACTTGTAGATAATCCAATCGAGTTGAGAAGTTTGACCATTACATCATAAGTATATGCTTTCATTGTATAAAAACGAATCGCATAGAGAAGTGCTTGTATTGAAAGCAAAAGACCGCCCAGTTTGTAGAGTTTGCGATACAAGAACCAAACTCCCGAAAAAATCGCCGCACTAAAATTAAATTTATTTTCGCCATTACTGATTTTTTTGAACGCTTTCAGATAATATGGAGTATTAACAACAACGTAGCAAGCGACATCTCCCGCCGAAACATCTTCTTCATACATAGAGTTTGCCGTAATATCTGAATTTTGACCAATAACAGAGGACGCAAAATTTTTGGGATCGATGAAATCGGAATCTTCATCACCGCTCAGCATATTACCAAAGTTGATTACAGGCTCTTTAATTCTTGCACCGCAGTTATCGCAAAAATTTGCGGAAGGGCGATTTTGAGTTCCGCATACTACACAGTATCCGGGATTGTTAGTTTTTTCTTTTTGCGATACAGCTACACTCAATTTCTGCAAATCCACTCTGACCACTTTACGATTTTCGTTTACAGATAAAGAATCGACATTTTTTTCTTCTTCTGATGATTCATGAGATTTTTGAGCAGATTTTTTTATTTTTTCAAATCCCTCATAAACGAATCCAGCGGAATGTTTAGTTTTGTTAGGGCAGCCGATTTCTTTTGAGTAACAATTTCGGTGCATCGGAGTACCACAATCGGGACAAACTACAACATCATCACCTTTATTAAATTTTGTTCCACAGATTTCACACTTTAAACCAACATAATCCATACAAAAAAACACCTTCCCTATTTATTTTTCTTTATGCCATATATCTTTGTCTCTATTATAACAAATATTTTATTAAAATACAACCCTCTTCTTTTTTGAAAAAAATAAGGTGGGGCTGTGAAAAAACAACAGCCCCAAGAAATCTCCAATTTGTTGCTTATTTT
>CACXHC010000010.1 GCA_902767285.1 uncultured Ruminococcus sp. | reverse complement strand
TGCAGTCGGATTTGTTTCAGTTTATAAAAAATTAATTGAAAAGCGAAAAATTTATATAGTAAAAGTTTTTTTTGCTTCTTTTTTTTCAAAAAAAAGAGGAGAAAATAAGCAACAAATCGGAGATTTCTTGGGACTGTTGTTTTTTCACAGCCCCTTTTTTTTGTTATTTTAAAAGTACCGAAGAACTCAAAATTTTAAAATCGGTGATTCTTTCGTATTTTGGGAGCGAGTCGTTAAGGTTTTCGACTGCTTTGCGGATTTCGTCTGTATTTGACGAATCGGAAGATAAATAAACATCTGCCATGAGCGAATCATTTCTGACATATATTTTTACGTTTGATATATCGTTGTGGGCGGATTTTATCTTTCGGGACAATGCCGATGATGAAACATTTTCTCCGTTGGAAAGTGTAATCATGGTGTCTTTTCTGCCGTTCAAATAAACTCTGCCGTCTTTTACCGTGCCAATATCTCCCGTAAGAAAATATCCGTCATCATCAAAAGCGGATTTCGTTGCTTGCTCATTATTGAAATATCCCAAGAAAACATTTTTGCCCTTAACGGCAAGTTCACCGAACCCGTTCTCATCGGGAGATACAATTTTGACATCGATTCCGTCAAACACCGTGCCGACGCAATCGTATTCTATATCGGAGGGGTATGCTATACTAAACGCTGATGCGGTTTCCGAAAGAGCGTAAGCATTCAGCAAATACATATTTTCGTTGAGATATGCTTGCTTGAGTTCGTTTGAAAGTTTTGCTCCTCCGCAAAACAAGTATTTTAATTGACCGCCGAGAAGTGTTTTTATGGGAATACAGAGCGATTTCGATGCCTCGTAAAATTTTGTGTAAACAAGCGGTACTGCCGCAAATGCGGTCGGCTTGCAGGCCAACATCTCCTGTGCCATATTTTTGATATTTTCTGCAAGATATATCTGATAGCCGAAAACAAACGAATATATAAAATTGTATATTAAGCCGTAAGTGTGGTGCAAAGGAAGAAAAAGATAACATATATCATTCTCTCCAAGGGGAACACGTTTATGTACTTCGTTGTATCCGAAAAATATATTTGTCAGAGAAAGCAGAACCGCTTTCGGAAACGAAGTCGAACCGCTTGTAAAAACGATTTTTGCGGGTTCGTCATCCGTTTTTGTCGGAATATCCGAAAAGCCTCTCCCCTGCTCTATACAATTATCAAGTTCTCTTTCGATACATATTAATTTAAGATTTGGAATTTCGTTTTTTACTTTTTCGATAATATCGTCATAAATTTCAGAGTAGAATAAACAAAAAACATCACAATTTTTTAATCCATATATTATATCATCATATTTCCAGTCTTTTGAAAAACCAACGCTTACGCCAACATGATTCATAACCGCAATATCGATTATCATCAAACCGATACTGTTTGGACTGAATATTCCTATCTTTTTGCCGTAAAATCCTTTGTTGATGAGATATGCCGAAAGAGATTCTGCTTTTTCGATAAAACTGCCGAAAGTTTCGGTAACTTCCGAATCTCCGCATTTTTGATGAAGATATGGGCGGTCTTTCCATTTTTCGTAAGCCGATTTTATAAATTTGTCAAGTGTATTCATTGTGTTGACCTTCCTTAATTTGAAAGTGTTTTTTCAAGCAAAACATATTCATAAATGTCGGTTGCTTCTTCCGAAACGTATTTTTGAGTTATTTTTCCGTCTTTTGCCAAAGCTCCTATGCTGGGAAGTTTGTTTGCCATAAGCTCCTTTATTATGCTGTATACAAGTGCTTTTCCCAATCCTTGATGTTCGGGAAGAACACCCATGTAAAGCATAACATATCGCTTTGGTGATTTTTTTATTCGCATTATTTCGGGAAGATGAAGTAAATCTGCATGATATACTTTATTTGCATAATCCGGAATACTTATGTAGAATCCCACTGCTTTGCCGTTATAATATGCAATTTTTGTCATATCCATATTCATTATCAGTTTGTAACTGCGGTATATCTCTCTGAAATCTTCTATGGATATAAATTTAAATATTGGAAAATCGCTGTAAAGTTGTATTATCATTTTGTAAACTTCGTCAATAACGCTGTCGAAATTTTCGGCAGTCGGACTTTCGATGCTGTATCCGTTATCACTGAAAGTACGAAATCTTGTTTCGTACTTTTCGTTTGAGTAGTTTTCGTTAGTGGCGTGATATAGATTCGATGTATAATGCTCCGCAACGCTGAATCCGCTTTCAAGAAATTGATTATAATAATACGATTTATTATAAGGCTCGCCTGTATAAGGAATCCTATCAAAAAGATTTATTTTTAATCTGTACTTTTGCCAGAAAGAAGCATCTACGGGGCCGACTATTTTTTTGAATCCTTTGTTTTTACAAAATAAAGACGCTTGCTCAAATAAATACTCGGATATTTTGTTGTTATCGATACATTCGTAAAAACCGAGATATGCCGTATCGTCATCGGGATATTCGGTAATAACAAATCTTCCGACAGGTTTATTATCGTTATCATAAATCAGGAATTTGTAAAGCGTGAAATATTTTGATAAAACGTGATTTCCTGTTAAAAATTGCCTAATGGAATTTGAATCTTCCATATTATCATCATTTGAATATAACTGCTTTGCAAGAAGCAAAAAATCTTTTATGTATTTTTTTTCGTCATTAAATTGAACTATCTGCACTGTTAAAAATTCTCCCTTAAAATTTCAATTTCGCCGGTACTGCCGTTGAGATGCAGAAAATCGCCGTCGTTTACGGAATCCAGCAAACCTTCAACACCAACTACCGAAGGTATTTTTAATTCTCTCGAAATAATCGCTGTGTGAGAAAGCAGAGAACCTTTTTCTGAAATGACTCCCTCTGCCGCTGCTAACAGAAAAACCCAGCCGGGATCGGTCATTTTGGTTACGAGAATTTTTCCTCTGACATCCGAAATGTTTTTGGGGTCGGTTACTACGCAGGCTCTGCCCTCTGCCTCGCCGAACGAACACGGAGTCCCGATAAGTTTATTTTTATTTGTTTTTCTATGAAATGTGTTTACATTTCCGTGACTTTTATTAAATTCAGTTTTTTCGAATATAAGTCTTGTATAAGCGGGCAGACGGCGGTAAATACTGTATTGCTGTTTTCTCTCCGATATAAGATTTTTGGCATTTTGGGGTATATCGAAAACTTCGTCAATAGTAAGATAAAAAATATCGTCTGCGGTGTCGATTTCTCCGCTGTTTTCAAGATTTCTGCCTATTGTTGCGAAAATCATACGAACTATGCCATATATACGGCTTCGGTTTAATCTTGATATTTCACGGTTTTTTATGCCGATTGCCGATTTTTTTCTGAGATAAGCTGTTATTGCGTCCTCTTTGACAACAGCGTTTTTGCCGTGTTCAGATAAAGATTCGTAAAGCGATTTCAGTTTTTGTGAATCTTCAGTATAAAAATCGATTTTTTCATCAAACAAAGCGGGGTCACTTCGGAATGTTTTACTTTCGAGTTTCAGTTCTTCAATCATTCTGTCGCCGTAAAGTGATATGTATTCCGCTTTTTTTTGTTCATACTCATCATTAGAAAAATCCGATTTGTGAAAGGCAATATCAACAAGCATTTTCATTGGTTTCATGCTTTCAATTTCGGATATTCCCGATAAATATTCGTTAATTTGGTCATCGGTTCTGCCGAATTTTTTTAATCTGCTTTTGAGAAGTCCTGTAAAAATGAATGCGTACATATCATTAATCAAAGTAACATCCCAAATACCGAAAAGTTTTGTTCGTATATTTTCAAATATTTCGTGAAGTTCGTTTGTGGTGAGATTATTGTTTATTGTGCTGTAAAATTCATCGTTTACCTTGCGAAATTCTTTCTCAAGAAATTTCATGCTGTGAGGAGTTTTTATGAGTTCGCAGGCAAAATTCAAATACGAAAATATTCGTACAAGCGGAGGTACGGTAATATCATCGTCATCAGAATAGTTTTTTGTTTTAACACCGAGCATCTCTTGCCATATCGGTATTATCTTTTTGCTGAATGGAAGAAATTTCAGTACAGTATACCAGTTACTTATCTTGTAATATAATCGCCCGTTTGAATCACCGACCATATTGTTATAAACATCTTTTCTTTGGTCGAGTACCTTCTTGTTTTTTACTATTCGTGAACAAACTCCTCGGAAAACTCCTGAGTAAACAAGATGAACAAACGATATTGTCAGTGGTAACGAAATTCCCGGGTAGCTTTCGACAATATTGCTGTTGTCGAGTATAAGCGGAGAATCTCCGTTTAATGTGGTTATTTTTCGGCACTGTAAAATAAAAATTTTGCCGTTTTCTACTGCAAATTCTATATCAAGAAATTCTCCGAAAATATCTTTTATTTTTTCGGATATTTTGATTAAATTTGTTATAATATCTTGATTTAAAATATCTTCCGAGCCTTCGTAATAGTATAGCTTATCTGTTGTGCTGTAATAATATGTTGTGGAGGCGGTTTTCTCCGATACAACATTTTCGCCCAAGCCGTGAGCAACATTTATTACAGTTTCGTTGAGTATTCCCTGCGGATTTGAGGTGAAAATCACTCCCGAAAAATCAGCCTGAACCATTCTTTGCACAATAACATTCATTCTGACATTTGATATGTCGATACCATTTTTCTGTGCGTATTCAATCATGCTTTTGGAGCGTATGGAATCTAAGCAGTTCTGGATTTTTTCGGGTATTTCGTCACGCTTTACGTTGAGGAAAGTTCGAAACTGCCCCGCAAAACTGTATTCAGAACTATCTTCCGCAGATGCGGAACTGCGAACGGCAAAAAGTCCTTTGTAATTGCGGTCTATATCAGCGGCATCAAAATTATTGTTGTATATATCATCAAAAGAAAGAACTGTGAAATCGGGGATATTTATGCCCGATTCTTTCATTTTTATGAGATTTTTTGCTTTATTTCCAATCATTATATTTTACCGAATATCAAAAACGCAACTATGGTCAAAAGCATTGTCGTTTCCTGAAGATAAGTGTATCGCTCCACCTTGTCTACAATTACAAATTTTTCTGGGTCTTTCATGAATTGAACGAATTTCCACGTCATCCACGAAACAAGAACGAAAAGTACGGCAATCGATATTTTATTAAGTCTGTAAACAAGAATGAAATTTGTTATTATATCTACGATGGTGAGAATAAGAACAAATCGGGTGGCTTTTTTGTATCCGAAAAGTTTTGAGTATGTAGTATAATCGTTTTCGTCTTTTGGTGCTTTGATTTTTCGTGATACTTCCCAAATGAGTGCCGGAAAATACAAAGTCCAAAGTGCCATGCAATTTGTTAGCGTAAACGCGGGCAAACCGTATTTTATTACGGTGAACGAAATAATATATAAATTGACTATCATCTGCACGGGGTTATGAGTTACAAGTGCAAGAGGCAAGCTCGGTTGAATTTTTGCTCGCTGAAAAAACCACTTGCTCATAAGATACCCGTAAATATACAGTACAATAAAAAAAATCAGATTCTTCATAAAAAGAACATTCAGAATAACCGTTATTGCCTCAACTATTACGCAGATTATCATTACATCTTTTTTATAGACTCGACCACTGGGCAAAGGTCTATCGGGAAAAAGTTTTTTGTCGGTTTCAAAATCCTTCAAATCATCGGCTATTCTTAACCATAACAAAAATGCAAATACCGTAAATGCTCCTACAAATTCCTGTATTCCGATGTCAAATTTCGTTACACCTTCGTTTAGAAGTATTATGAAATGTATTTCCAGAAATACTATTATTCCCAATATCAAACGAGGGATAATGGGATACCTTTCTTTAAAATAAACATGAAGTCTTTTTATCATGGAATTTTGCGACCTATCCTTTCTCCGTATTTAACTATTGTTTCGATGCCTTTTTGACTTTGTGCTGTAATATCGCTGTCGATTTGGACGACACCGTCTTTAATCAAAATAACTACGGTTGAACCGCCCGGCTCAAAATAACCTTTTTCGGTGCCTTTTGTGAAAGAATCCACATTTTTGTTTTTTATTCCTCCAACAAGCAAGGCTCCGACTTCTATCTGAAATATCTCTCCGAAATTTTCCGTTTGACAGACGCTTACATTTCGTGAGTTTTCCTTATATATTTTATAATCTTTAGATAAAGAACTTACTGTATGAAGTTTTCCGGGAATAAAAAATTGCTTATTCAAAATACCGTTATCGACAAAACAGTATCTGTGATAATCGTCCATACATAATCGAAAAACAAGACATATTCCGTTTTTAAAACTGCTTGTGTCGATTTGGGAGCCAACTAATTCGTCAAGCGTGTATATGCTGTTTTTTATGCTTATTTTTAAATCATCACCGATTTGGTATAACAGAATTTTTGAATCTGCCGGAGATATAAGAATATTCGGTTCAGTAGATATTGGTCTTGCGTTGGTTTTCAGTTCTCGTGTGAAAAAATCATTAAAACAAGAATATTCGCAGGGCTTGAAATCATCCATATTAATATTATATTTCTTTATAAAATCGGGGATTTTCTTTTTGGATACCGCAAGACTGTTGTAATATCCGTACAATTTTGATACAATCGGCGATACTGCCAGTTTTAACAAAAATCTTCCAAATGGATTATCGTATAAAAATTGCAGAATACCTTGTCCGTACTGCTCTGTATCTATGTATAATTTTTTGTGTCTGTCATATATTTTCATTTTACAAAACCAAAAGATAAATCAGCAATAATGAAATTGCCGTTAAACCAAACAAAATATATGCAATTCCCTTAGGCTTGGGAATATTGATTTTCAGTAATTCCAAAATAGAAACGGCAATAAACGTTAACGAAAATACGATTTGCGAAATATCGGGCGATACTGCCGGCGTAATTAAATATATAAGCGAAAATATCAATGCACAAAATGTTACAGGAAGTCCCTGATAATATTTTATTGCTTTTTCGGAATCGGCTGTTACTACATTAAAGTATCCCAGACGGGCAACTCCTGCTATGGAAAAAAGGACAAATATCAAAGCATGATACGGCTTTGTCATTCCCGCTGATGCAAATATCGAAATCGGCAAAGATATAAAGCTGAGTACATCTACCAAAGAATCAAGCTGTATTCCGAATAATTTTTCGTCATCGGTGCGTTTTGTCATTCTTGCGACAGTGCCATCGAAAAGGTCGGCAACTCCGGCGATTATCAGACAGACAAACGCATATTTTAAATCAAATCCGCTAATCGAAAGCCACATTCCCAATACCGCCGAAACCATTCCGATATATGTCAGAATTACAGATTTATTCCACATTCCAACTATCATTGTTTAAACAAATCTCCTCATCGATATAGGTCATAAAAACATTTTTATTTATGAATATAAACTCGAGTCGGCTCTTCTTCGCCGTCACCTTGAGCCATGC
>CACXHC010000009.1 GCA_902767285.1 uncultured Ruminococcus sp. | reverse complement strand
TGCAGTCGGATTTGTTTCAGTTTATAGAATGTTCGTTGAAACACATAAAATTTATATAGTAAAAGTTTTTTTGCTTCTTTTTTTTTCAAAAAAAAGAAGAGAAAATAACCAACAAATCGGAGATTTCTTGGTGCTGTGGTTTTTTCACAGCACCATAATAGGTTATTCTTTGATTTTTTTCTTTTTTTGAATATTTGCTGTTACCGCAGCGGAAATTCCATCGGGAGAAATTTTCGATACAGCTGACATAAATTTCATAAACGTACCGGGAATAATAATCTCGGTGCCTTTGATTAGTTCGTTGACAGCGTATTTGGCGACATATTCGCTCGAAAGTGACGGTGTTGAAAAATGAACTCCGGCAACTTTGTTAAATTCGGTATCAACAGGGCCGGGGCATAATGCCGAAACGGTAACGGCAGATTTGCTTTCTTTTAGCTCGTGAGCGACCGACTGAGTTAATTTCAGCACATAAGATTTACTCGCATAATATGTCGCCATATACGGACCGGGAGCAAATGCCGCCATAGAAGCAACATTCAGAATTTTTCCGCTGTTGCGTTCTTTAAAATCTTTCAAAAACAATTTAAAAAGGGTGTGCATTGTTTCTATATTTAAACGAATTATATCGATTTCTTTATCAAGGTCGGTGGAGGTAAAATCGCCCCAAACGCCGAAACCGGCATTGTTAATCAAAATATCGATATTTTCGTCTTTGGTGAGTTCGTAGAGTTCGCTTGCACCATCGTATCCGCTAATGTCACCGCAGATTATGCGGGGAGACCCGTTCAGGCTTTCGGCGAGTTCAACGAGTCTGTCCTCACGGCGAGCATTCAGAATAAGTTCACAGCCATAAGAATCAAAAACACGGGCAATATCTCTGCCAATTCCCGAGCTTGCCCCTGTAATAAGAACTTTTTTAGACATGGAATATCCTCCCTAAAATGGTGATAATTTACACGAATTAATTGTACCATACAACAAAAAAATATGCAATATCACTTTAAAATAAATTTTTACAAATTTTTAATTGCTTATTGAGTGATATGGTGTTAAACTATATTTTGGACGTTTATAAAGTCTAATTTCAGAAAGGAAAGAAGATTAGTAATTATGACAAAGGTTGATATTTTTTCAGGATTTCTCGGTGCAGGAAAGACAACTCTTATTAAAAAATTGATTGCTGAGAGTTACAGCGGAGAAAAAATCGTTCTTATCGAGAATGAGTTCGGAGAAATAGGCATTGACGGAAGTTTTCTCAAAGAAGCCGGAATTGAAATAACCGAAATGAACTCCGGTTGTATTTGTTGCAGTCTTGTCGGAGATTTCGGCGAAGCACTCAAAAAAGTGCTGGAGCAGTTCGCCCCCGAAAGAATTATTATTGAGCCATCGGGTGTAGGTAAGTTGAGTGACGTTATATCGGCAGTTGAAAAAGTAAATTCGCCCGACCTTGTTCTCAACAGTTTCACTACTGTTGTTGACGCAAACAAATGCAAAATGTATATAAAAAATTTCGGTGAATTTTTTAATAATCAGGTTGAACACGCAAGTGCAATCGTTTTGAGTCACACAAAGAATATTTCGGATAAAAAACTTAGTGAATGTGTTAAACTTCTCAGAGAACACAATCCGAAAGCCGAGCTTATCACTACCGATTGGGACGAGATAACCGGCGATAAAATTGTTCTTGCTCTTGAAAATAAAAATACTCTTGCCGAGGCTATTGAGAAGTTAGAGGAGGAGCATCATCATCACCACCATCACGATGATGACGACCACGAGTGCGAGCATCATCACCATCATCATGACGATGACGACCATGAGTGCGAGCATCACCATCACCATGACCATGACCACGAATGTGATGATCCCGATTGTTGTTGCCATCATCATCACCATGACGCAGACGAAGTATTCCAGAGCTGGGGCGTTGAAACAACGAATAAATACAGTATCGAAGCTATCGAAAGCAGTTTGAAAGAACTTGAAAATTCCGAAAAATACGGAATGGTACTCAGAGCAAAAGGAATCGTTGCAGGCGTTGACGGCAAGTGGATTCATTTTGACTATGTTCCGGGCGAACCCGATGTCAGAAACGGCAGTGCTGAAACAATAGGCAAGCTGTGTGTTATCGGTTCAAAGATAAATGAAAAAGTTCTTGCGGAGCTTTTTGGCGTGTAATATAGGAGAGCGAAAAATATGGATATTCCCGTTTTTGTTTTTACGGGTTTTCTTGAGAGCGGAAAAACGACATTTATTAAAGACACGCTCGAAGATAAGCGTTTTCATGTGGACAAAGAAACCCGAAAAAATCAGCATACATTGGTTGTTTTATGCGAAGAAGGCATAGAGGAATATGACGAATCTAAAATTCCCTCGAACTATGTTCATTTTGAAGTGATAGAGAACGAAAAAGATCTCACAGAAGAACGTTTGCTGGCGGCTGGTGCTATGATCAACGCTACGCAAGTTATAGTTGAATATAACGGAATGTGGCAGCTTCAAACACTGTACGAGGCTCTGCCCGAAAATTGGCTTATATATCAGCAAATGAATTTGATTGACGCAACCACGTTCAACAATTACAACGCAAATATGAGAAGTCTTGTTGTGGACAAGATAACCGATGCCGATGTTGATATATTTAACAGAGTTGCGTTGGGTGCTGATCAAATGCCCATGCACAAGGCAGTTAGAGCATTAAATCGCAATGCAAATATAGCGTATCAATACACGAACGGAAAATTTGTGAGTGATGATATTGAAGATCCGTTGCCGTTTGATATAAATGCTCCGGTAATCGTTATAAAAGATGAAGATTACGCTCTTTGGTATTCCGATTGTGTAGAAGATATGAAGAAGTACAACGGCAAAACCATAAAATTCAAAGGAATCGTTGCAACAAATCCGAAATTTGACAAAAAGACATTCGCCGCAGGACGTCATATAATGACTTGCTGTGTCGAGGATATAGCTTACAGCGGTTTTATATGCAAAAACGACACCCCCGTTGATCTGCAAGCCGGCGATTGGATAGTCCTTACCGCTAAAATCTCAATAGAATTTAATAAAATGTATAAGGGCAAAGGCCCCGTTTTAAAGGTGATTTCTATATCTGATACCACACCTCCCGAACAGCCCGTTGCTACCTTCTAATATCTTGCTTTCTTGGGGGAAAAAAAAAAAAAAAAAAGGTTCCCCCAAACCCCCTCCAAAAAACTTTTTTATGTTAGAGTAGGTTTAGTATGCTATCCGTCACAGCGAGAGCGTGACGGAGGATTGTCACAGCAATCTTACGGAACAATATTTACTACAAAACATAGCAACAAATCCGACTGCGTACTTGTGCAGTCGGATTTGTTTCAGTTTATAGGATGTTCGTTGAAACACATAAAATTTATATAGTAAAAAGTTTTTTTGCTTCTTTTTTTTCAAAAAAAGAAGAGAAAAAGCGATGAGTTACATAACACGAGTAAAAAGTTTTTTTGCTTCTTTTTTTTCAAAAAAAGAAGAGAAAAAAGCGATGAGTTACATAACACGAGTAAAAAGTTTTTTTTGCTTCTTTTTTTTTCAAAAAAAAGAAGAGAAAGAAATCTAATTATATTCCAATCTAACTACAACGGAGTTGAAATTACTTATCATGATAATGGCGAGATTATCATTTGCGATTTGATGAGAACTATCAAGAAAAGAGTTAGCCTCTCTGATATAATCAAACATATAGCATGGTTCTGTATTGAACATCAAATCGATAGCAGTTTCGAAATCGTAAGTATCGCTTATTTTGACTGTGAACATATCATCGCCCTTTTGAGCTGCCTCTATAAGGTCGTTGACCATAATATCACGGCTTTCTTCAAAATCGGAGATATATGTTGATTCTATCACAAAATAGTTTGCTCTGTCCGAATTGCACACGGGCAGAAACACATTGTAAATATCGGACATTGTGGGGCGATCTTTTATATCGCTCAACACGGGTTCTATAACATGATCGGTCTGAATTTGTGTGTCGTCAAGATTGAAATAATTAAAATAGGCGTTTTCGTTGTCGTCCCATGTAACGTCAATGTGATACCATTCATCGTTTATTTTAACGGAGTTCCACATATGAGGGGCGTTTTCGCCGTATCCGTTTACATAATAACAGTCTATGCCTAATTTGTTGAGCAACAGACAAAATGCGTGTGCGTATCCCTCACACACGGCGGAACCTTTTACTAATGCTCCGTATGACGTAAATTCTTCCCAACCGTCCTCGGCATATTCAACTCCTGTTGCGTAGGTGCATTTGTCAAGTAATATATTGTGAATGTATTTTTCGAGATGGTATTGTTTCAATCCGCTCGGAACAGATGCAATAATATCATTGACGGTGTCGGTGAGTTCGGTTATGCGTTGTGTACATTCGCTTCCGCTGACATACGAGTATAACTGAATTACCGATTGTCCGCTGACGGTGCCGTATGTGTATTGATTCGTTATCCAAAAAATTTCGGGGTGATCCATCGTAAACGATTTTATGCAAATATCCATATCTCTGTCAGTAAAATCAGGGTCGTTGATTTTGACTTTTCCAATAGCATAAAATCCGTTTGACTGCTTTTCTTCCGAAATTTTATATGCTGATTCTCCAATTAATTCATAACATAATTTTTGACTTGCAGTATAAAGTGAATCATATCCGTAAGAAATTTTCGGATTGGCAGTGTAGTTCTCGTTATCTACAATTTTTTGCGAATCAATGGAAGTATAGTTTGTATCGTCCTCAAACTTGGTCTTTTCAAAAACATCGATTTTTATGTCATCGACCATTTTCGAAAAACCACAGCCACATAAAAGAAATGTTAATGTGACTATTGCCGAAAATAATCTTATTTTTCCTTTAATAAACATAGCCGAATCCCTAAAACAAACTCACGGCATACCCCGAAGGGCAGCCGTGAGCAATTTATGTCAAAAGTTCTGTTTGAGTTTTACAGACAAAATTACTCTGCAAGTTTTGCTTTGAGTGTTGCAAGCTCGTCCCAGAGTTCCTGCGGGAGTCTGTCGCCGAATTTCTCTTTATAATATTCTTCTATGCCGTCAGCCTCGCTTGACCATCTCTCTTTGTCGATGTAAAGAATTTTCTTGAGAGTATCGAGATCAATGTCAAGACCTTCAATGTCGAGATCTTCAGCCTTGGGAACAAATCCAATAGGAGTATCGTCAGCGTCAACAGTGCCGTCACATCTGCCGAGAATCCACATGAGAACACGGAAATTATCACCAAATCCGGGCCAAATGAAATGACCTTCCTCGTCAGTACGGAACCAGTTTACGTTGAAAATCTTCGGAGCTTTGTCACCGAGAACTTTGCCCATATCGCACCAATGCTTGAAATAGTCTGCCATGTGATAACCGCAGAACGGAAGCATAGCCATCGGGTCACGACGGAGCTGTCCAACAGCACCTGTTGCAGCCGCTGTTGTTTCCGATGCCATTATAGAACCTACAAATACACCATGATTCCAGCTTCTTGACTGATAAACCAGCGGAGTTGTTGTTGCACGTCTGCCACCGAAAATAATAGCCGAAATCGGTACGCCTGCGGGATCATCAAATTTATCGGAGATGCAGGGGCAGTTCTTTGCGGGAGCGGTGAATCTTGAGTTCGGATAAGCACCGGGTCTGCCTTTGGGGTCGGGATTTGTTTTGCCGTTCCACGGCTCGCCCTTCCACTCAAGAGCATTTTCGGGCGGATTCTTGTCTAAACCTTCCCACCAAACTGTATTGTTGTCAAGATTAAGAGCAACGTTTGTGAAAATTGTATCTTTCTTTGTTGTTGCAAGTGCGTTCGGGTTGGATTTGTTGTTTGTTCCGGGTGCAACGCCAAAGAATCCGTTTTCAGGGTTGATAGCCCAAAGTCTGCCGTCGGGGCCTTTTCTCATCCATGCGATATCATCGCCGACAGTCCATGCTTTCCAGCCTGCATCACGATATTTCTTCGGAGGAATAAGCATAGCGAGGTTTGTTTTTCCGCAAGCAGACGGGAACGCACCTGTAACATATTTGATTTCGCCTTCCGGATTCTGAAGTCCGAGAATGAGCATATGTTCAGCCATCCACTCATCATTTTTGCCAAGGTAGGAAGCAATTCTCAAAGCGAAGCATTTTTTGCCGAGAAGAACGTTTCCGCCATAAGCAGAGTTGACCGAAATAATATAATTATCTTCGGGGAAGTGAGTTATATATCTCTTTTCCTCGTCTATATCGCAAGATGCGTGAAGTCCTTTTATCCAGTTTTCGCTGTCGCCCAAAACATCTTCAACAGCCTGACCGATTCTTGTCATTATAGCCATGTTGAGAACAACGTAAATGGAGTCGGTAACTTCATAACCAATTTGAGCAAGAGGCGAGCCAATCGGCCCCATAGAATAAGGGATAACGTACATTTTACGACCCTTGTAAGAATCTCTTGCAATGTCAAAAAGCATTTTGTAAGCAGCTGAGGGTTCCATCCAGTGGTTTGTGGGGCCTGCGTCCTCTTCCTTTTTAGAACAAATGAAAGTTCTTGCCTCAACACGAGCAACATCGTTCGGCTTTGTTCTGTGGAGGTAACAGCCCGGGAGAAGTTCCTCATTGAGCTTGATCATTTCACCGGTGGAAACACCTTCTGCACGAATAGCGTCGAGTTGCTCTTCGGAACCATCGATCCAAACTACCTCATCAGGTGACAAGAGAGCTTTCATCTCGTCTATCCATGCAAGAACAGATTTATTTTTAGTCATATTGAATTACTCCTTTCGACCGTCAAAGCGGTACAATTTACAGAATCATTATACAACAAAACTAATCTTTATTCAATAGGAATTTTTCATTTTTTGATACTTTTAACAATTCGGTAAAGATTTTTTTGAAAATTAAAATATCTATTTGCAAGATTAGTTAAAACTTACTTGCAAAATTAATAAAAAATAAACGTCTATTTGATTTGTTAATAAAAGAATTTGTTAAAAATGCTTTATTTTTTCCTTAAAACTCTTGCTTATCGTAAAATTATATGTTAAAATACTTGTTAAGTGACAGATGCTGAGTTGGTCTGACATTTTTTTGGCGTCTGTTAAATTAATTTTTATATCCGCTTATAGCGGAGTGTGAAAGGTGTGAATTTTATGTCCAGAGCTGCGGGTGTTCTTATGCCTATAACGTCCCTGCCAACTCGATGTGGTATAGGTACAATAGGCAAAGACGCTTATACATTCGCTAACTTCCTTAAGGGAGCAGGTCAAAAATATTGGCAGATACTTCCCGTAGGGCCTACAAGTTACGGTGATTCTCCTTATCAGTCTTTCTCTACATTTGCCGGAAATCCCTATATGATTGACCTCGATACCCTTTGCGAAGAAGGTCTTATTGCCGCAAACGATTATAAAAATATTAATTGGGGTGATAATCCCGAATATATAGATTATGAGAAAATCTATAATAACAGATTTGCGGTTCTTAGAATAGCTTTCAAGAATTTTAAAAAGAAATCGCCCGAAAGAGAAGAGGAGCAGAAAGCATTTAAGGCTTGGTGCAATAAAGCTAAAAATAAAACTTGGCTCGATAATTATTCTCTTTATATGGCAGTTAAAACCCATTTTGACAATAAATCGTGGACAGAGTGGGAAGATGAAGGAATTCGACTTCGCAAAGAAGAGTCTGTAAAAGAATATAAGAAAATGCTCAAAAACGATATATCGTTCTGGAAGTTTGTTCAATTTAAATTTTATCAGCAGTGGGACAAGTTTAGAGCATACGTTAACGGATTGGGTATACAAATAATTGGTGATATGCCTATATACGTTGCTATGGATAGTGCAGATACATGGGCAAATCCCGAAGTTTTCTGGCTTGATAAAGACAGACAGCCCGTTTGTGTTGCCGGATGTCCTCCGGATTATTTCTCGGCAACGGGTCAGCTTTGGGGAAATCCCATATACGATTGGAAATATCTCAAAAAGACAGGCTATAAGTGGTGGTTTGAACGCATTAAAGCGGCAAGCGAATTATTCGATATAACAAGAATAGACCATTTTAGAGCATTTGATACATATTGGGCAATACCGTTCCCCGCTGAAAACGCAGTCGGCGGTTCGTGGAAAGAAGGCCCCGGCATAGAGTTCTTTGAGCTTATGAAGAAAGAACTCGGCGACCTTCCTATAATTGCCGAAGATCTTGGTACACTCACACCCGGAGTTATTCAACTCCTTAAGGATTCGGGCTATCCGGGTATGAAAGTTCTCGAATTTGCATTTGATTCTGATGAGGAGAATGATTATCTGCCTCATACATATACAGAGAATTGCGTTGTATATTCGGGTACGCATGATAACGATACTCTCATAGGCTGGGCAAGCACGGCTAAGAAAGAATGTGTCGATTTCGCAAGAGAATATTGCAACATGAAATCGGACGAGCCTTTCAACTGGGGTATTATTCGCACGGCTTACGAGAGCGTGGGAGATACTGTTATAATTCAGATGCAGGATTTCCTCGGACTTGGAGCCGAAGCTCGACTTAACACACCTTCGACTCTCGGCGGAAACTGGGAGTGGAGAATAAAAAAGGATTATGCTTCTAACGGCCTTGCACAAAAAATGAGAGCATTGGCTGTGAAGTATAACAGGTTGGAGGAAAAGAAAGATATGAATGAAACCGAAAAAAATCCTATTCTTGTGAAAATGGAACTTGCCGCTCAAACGGATTTTTGTAAAACCATAGAGCAGCTTTCAAAAGAGGAACTTCACATGGTACTCGGCAAAGCTGTAATGGGCGAGATTTCCGAACGCTGGGAAAAGGCAAAGATTGTTCATGCAAGTGGCAGACGTGCGTATTACTTCTCTGCCGAGTTCCTCATGGGACGTATGATTCATAATAATCTCTATTGCCTTGATATTCTTGATGAAGTAAAGGAGATGCTCCTCAAAAAGGGTATTGATATTACAGCATTTGAAGATATAGACGACGCAGCTCTCGGCAACGGCGGATTGGGCAGACTTGCGGCTTGCTTCCTTGATTCTGCGGCTACTCATGACGTGCCTCTCGATGGTTATGGAATCCGTTATAAATACGGTCTTTTCAAGCAGAGTTTCAAAGATGGCTATCAGGCAGAAGAAGCAGACGACTGGCAGCGTTTCGGTGACCCGTGGTGTATTCGCAGAAATGAAGATACTGTAATTGTAAAATTTGCTGATCAAACAGTTAAGGCAGTTCCTTACGATATGGCTATCATAGGCTACGGCACAGAAAATATTAATACACTCAGACTTTGGGAAGCTGAAGCAGTTGAGAATTTTGATTTCCTTAAGTTCAATAGTTTTGATTATTATGGTGCTGTATCTCAGAGAATCCAAGCAGAAGATATTACAAATGTGCTTTATCCTAATGATAACAGATATGAGGGAAAGGTTCTCAGATTTAAACAGCAGTATTTCTTCTGTTCGGCATCTCTTCAGGATATAGTTAAGAGATATAAGAGCAAATACGGCGACAATTACAGTCATTTTGCCGAAGAAACAGCAATTCAGCTTAATGATACGCATCCTGTAATTTCAATTCCCGAGTTGATAAGACTCTTCATGCAAGATGGACTTACATTTGAAGAGGCGTTCAAGATTGCACAAAAGACATTCTCTTATACTAACCACACTGTTATGGCAGAGGCTCTTGAAAAATGGAACGAGGAGCTTGTTAAAAACATGGTTCCCGAGGTTTATGCTATCATAGTAAAAATAGCCGACAGACTTATTGCAGATCTTGGTTCAAAGATGGATATTTCCAAAATGAGAATCATAGATGATGGCAGAATCCACATGGCAAGAATGGCAGTTTACGCATCAAGCTATACCAACGGCGTTGCAGAGATTCACACAGAGATACTCAAGGCTGATACACTCAAGGATTGGTATAATGCTTATAAATCACGTTTCCAGAATAAGACAAATGGTATAACACAGCGTCGTTGGCTTGGACTCTGCAATCCCGAACTTTGCGATCTTATCACAGATTCTATTGGCAGTGATGCTTATTTGAGAAATCTTGATGAACTCAAAAAGTTCGAGTCGCACATCAACAGCGAAACGATTGCTCGTTTTAATGCTATTAAGCATGAGAAGAAATGTCAGCTTGCTGATTATATTCGCACACACGAGGGCGTTGACCTCAACCCGGACGCAATTTTTGATATTCAGGTTAAGCGTCTGCACGAGTACAAACGTCAGCTCATGAACGCATTCTCGATAATGTGGATTTATTTCAAGCTCAAAGAGGGCAAACTTCCGGATTGGCAGCCCACAGCATTTATTTTCGGTGCAAAAGCGGCTCCGGGATATGCAAGAGCAAAAGCGATAATCAAGTATATTAACGAAATTGCAAATCTTGTTAACAATGACCCCGATGTTAACGACAAAATCAAGGTTGTTTTCGTTCAGAACTATAATGTATCTTATGCAGAGAAGATTGTTACCGCAGCAGATTTCTCGGAGCAGATTTCAACAGCAGGAACAGAGGCTTCCGGTACATCTAACATGAAGTTCATGCTCAATGGTGCAGTTACTCTCGGTACACTTGACGGTGCAAATATCGAAATCGCAAGAGAAGCCGGCGAAGATAACGAGTACATCTTTGGTGCAAAGGTTGAAGAGATAGATAAGTATAAGGCAACAAAAACGTATAATCCTTATCAGTTGTATGAGAACAATCCTGATATTAAGAAAGTTGTTGATACACTTGTTGACGGTACATTCTCAGATGGCGGTAAGAAAGGCGAAGGCAGCTTTGAAGAACTCCATAATTCTATTATCCACGGTGCATCTTGGCACACTCCTGACCATTACTTCATTTTGCTCGACCTTCCGTCTTATGTTGAAACAAAGATTAAGGCTAACTCCGATTACAGAAATAGAGAAGAGTGGGGTAGAAAGTGCCTTATGAACGTTGCTAACGCCGGTAAGTTCAGCTCCGATAGAACTATCCTCCAGTATGCTGACGAACTCTGGAAAGTAAATAAAGTAAAGTAATTTTTCCTCATTCCGCAAGCTTTCCCAAGGGGACTCCGTCCCCTTGGAACCCCTGCTTCTTTTTTTGAAAAAAAAGAAGCAAAAAAACTTTTTGCAATGGTATGCTTATTTTTGCATTGCTGTTTGATTAAATTTGTTTTTTATAAAAACGTCGTTTCCGCTTTTTGTCAAGTGGAAATGGCGTTTTTTTATAAAGTTTATATAAAAATTATAAAAAATGTATTCCATTTACAAAAGTTTTATGTTAAAATAAAATATATATGTGTTTTTGTATTAAACACATTATGTAACTACAACCAAAATAGAAAGGTCGTATATTATGAGCAAAATACTTGTTGTTGATGATGAATACAGAATAAGAGAACTTATAAAAAAATATGCCGTTTTTGAAGGTCATGAAGTAACCGAGGCTACAGACGGTCTTGAGGCAATATCTATCTGTACCCGAAACCAGTTCGACCTTATAATCATGGATGTTATGATGCCCGAACTTGATGGCTTTTCGGCTTGCCGTGAAATTCGCAAACGCAACTCAACGCCAATAATCATGCTTTCGGCGAGAGGCGAGGAATACGACCGCATACACGGCTTCGAACTCGGTATAGATGATTATGTTGTAAAACCGTTTTCACCCAAAGAACTCATGATGCGTGTTAATGCTGTGCTGAAAAGAACTACTCTTGATAACGGTCAAAAGCGAGATGTGTTTACTTATAAAACTCTTGAGGTCGATTTTAGTGCGAGAATCGTTACAATAGACGGAAAAAGAGTCGAGATGACCCCGAAAGAATATGAGTTGTTTTTCTTTATGGTGAAAAATAAAGGAATAGCCCTTTCTCGTGAAAAACTTATAAATCATGTTTGGGGATACGACTTCTTTGGCGATGACCGTACTCTCGATACTCATATAAAATTGCTCCGCAAAAGTCTTGGCGAATACAGTAAATGTATTGTTACTTTGCGTGGCGTGGGCTATCGATTCGAGGCATAAGCCAATATGGATATTAACGTTCTTTTTGAAAAAATTAAGGATTATTCAAAAAAAGTAATTCAAAAGTTGACATCAATCAAAAATCAGCATATATCTTTAAAGGATTTGAAAGATTTAATATTATCGATTCCTGCTAAAGTGAAACTTGCCGTAAAAAATCAAGCAACACGCAAACACTCGCTTATTACTTGGCTGAGTTTGTGTTTTGCGTCATCATCTTTGATAATACTTTTGGTGCTTATTGCTTTTCAGACGCTTTTCTTCGGAAGTTTCTATAAAGCGATAAAAACCAAAAATCTTACCGAGAGTTCCCAAAGCATAGTCAATAATATCGACCATGAATATATAATCAATCTGATGTATACTATATCCGTTCAGAATAATGTTGATTTGATTCTCTGTTCGCATGATGTTTACGCCAATTACCAAAAAGGATATACTTCCATAGTTAACGACACTTGTACTATTTCACTTTTCGGAACAAAAGAACTCAACGATTATTTTGTTCTTGCCCGTAATAACGGTGGTTCATACATAACGGTCATAGACGACCCGGCAATAAATATTACGAATGTTCCATCTCATTCAAGCGAGTTCGTCGGTAAAATTCCATCATTTGAAAAAGAAAAGGCGGAACGGCTTATTTTAGCATCATCTTTCACAGATAATATGGGTACAGAATATCTTCTTCTTATGGAGTCGATAGTCACTCCACCGCTGAATATAGAACAAACGCTGGTGTATCAGCTCAAAATAATATTAGTTATACTGACTATTATATCAGCTGTTATGACAATCATCTTTTCAAAGATGATAGCAAAGCCAATCGAAAATATTAACGAATCGGCAAAAGAACTTGCTCTTGGTAATTATGACATTGTATTTAACGGCAGCGGGTACCGTGAAGTCGAGCAGCTCAGTGATACTCTCAATTATGCTACAACTGAGTTACAGCAAGTAGATCAGATGAGAAAAGATTTAATAGCAAATGTTTCGCACGATTTGCGAACCCCGCTTACACTTATAACCGGTTACGGCGAAGTAATGAGAGATATTCCCGGAGAAAACACTCCCGAAAACATTCAGATAATTATTGATGAGGCTACTCGTTTGACCTCGCTTGTAAACGACCTTATCGATATATCAAAAATCGAAGCGGGAACAATGAAACTCGAAGCCGCGTTATTTTGTATCACCGATACAGTTCAGGATATGTTCGGACGATATAACAAACTCAAAGAGCAAGACGGATTTTCTTTCACTTTTGAGCATGACCAAAAAGTTTATGTTTATGCAGATCAGCTTAAAATATCGCAGGTTATATATAATCTTGTAAATAACGCTGTCAACTATGCCGGCGAAAGTAAAGAGATCACCGTGCGACAGATTTGTTATGACAATCGTGTTCGTATAGAAGTTATAGATAACGGCCCCGGTATTCCGCAAGATAAACTCAAAAATATATGGGATAGATATTATAAAGTCGATAAATCTCATAAAAGTGCTAAAATCGGAACAGGATTGGGATTATCCATTGTAAAAACAGTTTTGAAATTACATAAAGCACAATTCGGAGTTTTCAGCAAAGTCGGAAAAGGTACGGTGTTTTGGTTTGAACTTCCACGCACAGACGAAAACGGCGAACCTATTACATCTTGAAAAAATATATTTAGTAAACAAAAAACGACTGCGATGCAGTCGTTTTTTGTTTGCAGGCAGTCAGGCGGAGCCTGCTGTCAATTCGCACTATGGTTTGAACAAATTGAATGCTTACTACCGTGAAAAATTGGCTTTCTTGGGAAAACCTTTTTTGAAAAAAAGGTTTTCCCAAACCCTTTCCAAAAAACTTTTTTATGGTAGAGTAG
>CACXHC010000008.1 GCA_902767285.1 uncultured Ruminococcus sp. | reverse complement strand
GGTTTTTCGACTGTTGGTTTTTCATCAACAGCGGTTTCAGCAGTCGGAGTTTCAACAGGCTTCGGATTTTTGACTTTTTTCACCGGTTTTTCGACTGTTGGTTTTTCATCAACAGAGGTCTCGACAGTCGGAGTTTCAACAGGCTTCGGCTTTTTGACTTTTTTCACTGGCTTTTCGACTGTTGGTTTTTCATCAACAGCAGTTTTTTCAGACGAAATTTCGGCTGGACTTTTGGGTGATTTTTTCGTCTTGTTTGATGAACGCTTTTCTTTTTTTATATCCTGAACACTGGTTTTAAGTCCCGTAAAAACATAATCGTCAGAATTTTGTTTTTTGGGCGAATCCTGTTTTTCGGGATTTTTATGGTCGGTGGGTTGAGTTGTATCTTCTTTTTTTGAAGAATCCTCTTGGTTTTTGTGACCATTTGAAATATCTTTTATTTTTCTTTTGGCTTTTTTTTTACTGCTATTATTGAACGAATCAATAATTGCATTTTGAGATTCTCTGCGAACGACAGTCGGAACAACTTTTTTTTGCTCTTCGATAACGATATTATCGGAAGTATCACCGATTTTCTTTTCTGCATCGCCGATTTTAGCCATAACTTCAGCTCTGCGAGCTGCGGCAATCAACGTGGCAATAGATTTGTTGGAAGAATATATTTTCTTCTGCTTGGGAGTTTCGACAACAACTCCGTTAAGCTCGAAATCGCTTGTTGAATAAATATTCTTCTTTTTTGGAAATGATGAAAGCTCTTTGGCTTTGTCGTCATTATCGTTAAGATTTGACAAAATCTGAGACGGAGTGGAATGAGAATAAATATTCGGTTTTTGGCTCTCGCTCATAATGTCCACAGAATCATCTTTTTGAGTTTTGGCTTTTTTGGTTTTATCGTAATTGGATCTACGAGATTTTGATTTGGCACCTGATTTTCTGTTAACTCTTATTTTTTCACCGCATTGAGAACATACGGAGGATTCGAGAGAAATTGCAGCACCACACTTCTTGCACTTTAACAAATTGAACCCCTCCACAAAATATGACGGCATTTGGCAAATACCAACATAAATTTGATACTGTATATAATTATAGATTAATACCACAATATATGTCAACAATTTTATTGTAACATTCTGTAACTATTTTGTCGTAAAAAACCGTGAATTTTATGCGGTTATTTTTGATTTTATCAATACTTTTTTCAATTATTTAACAGTGATTTCATGGTTGTAATCTTTTCTTTTTTCGGTAATTCTATTGTAAAAAATCGTGTAATTTTTATGCAATATTTCGGTTTGTACTGTGGATGTCTGCGAAAACATATTTACTAAAAGTCATAGAAACAAATCTGCCTGCGTACTTGTGCAGGCAGATTTGTTTGAGTTTTATGGAATGTCCGTTAAAACGCCAAAATTTTATATAGTTAAAGTTTTTTTTGCTTCTTTTTTTTTCAAAAAAAAGAAGAAGAAAAAAATCAAAGGCTAAACTAAAACCCGAAATTAAGTTGTTCAGCGTCATCGCCGTTGGGCAAGGATCCGAGGGTGGGAAGGGATTTGGAGCGGTATCTTTTCTCGTCTTTGAGCTTGCCGGGTTGGTAGACTGAGAGGTTCATCAGGAACTGACCTTTTCTCAAACGCATGACGGCGACTCCTTGGGTGGTGCGGGTGGTTTTCAGAGGAATCACGCTTGAATCGACAAGCAACATTCGTCCGGCAGATGAGGTCAGCATTATATCGCAGTCGTCTTGTATGAAAACTACCTGCATAAGCGGCGATTTGTCGCTGTACGCACTCAGAAGCTTTTTGCGGTTGCCCTTTGTTTCAAATGATGAAAGAGGCACTTTCGCTATTTTGCCGTTTTCGTATGCGAAAATCAAAAAGCCTGAGTAATCTTTCGTTACTATCATGGTGAGCGGAACTTCGTTCTCGTCCATGCCGAATTTTGCCGGAATGTAATCACCGAGTACGCTCGCTTTCGTATCAAAAAAATCGCTCGCCTTCGCCTTGTATGCCTGACACTGATTTGTGAAAAATATCAAGTCCGCTGTGTTGGTGCTTTCGCAGCTCACGCTTATATAATCGCCGTCTTTGAACTTTTGGTCTCCGCCCATTCGAAGCGACAACGGTGTGATTTTCTTAAAATATCCGCCGTTTGTAAAATACAAATTTACGGGATAATCGGGAATCTCGGGTGTTATATCTACTTCCACTATGTCTTCGGGAGAAATAATCTTTGAAATGCGTTCTTTGCCATATTTTTTAGCTACGTCTTTCAATTCGGAGGCAATTATATTTCTGATTTTTGTCTTGCTTTCGAGAATGTCTTTCAGCTTTGCCACTTCTTTTTTCAGAGATTCAATCTCGGCGGTTCGTTTGATAATATATTCTCTATTGAGATGGCGGAGTTTTATTTCAGCAACGTATTCGGCTTGGATTTCGTCAATTTCAAATCCCGACATGAGATTAGGAACAACGTTCTCTTCTTCCTCGGTTTCACGAATAATTTTGACCGCTTTGTCAATATCAAGAAGAATTTTGTCTAATCCCTCAAGCAAATGAAGTTTCTCTTGCTTTTTCTCAAGGTCGAATTCGGTGCGTCTGCGGACACATTCCGTTCTAAACGAAATCCACTCGTTGAGGATTTCTCGTATTCCCATGACCCTCGGAACGCCGTTTATGAGAACGTTAAAATTGCATGAAAACGAATCTTCGAGCGGAGTCAGTTTATATAACTTCTGCATGAGGATATCGGGGTCAGCACTTCGCTTTAAATCTATTGTGATTTTAAGTCCGTTGATACCTGTTTCATCTCGAATATCCGAAATCTCTTTGATTTTGCTCGCCTTGGCAAGCTCGATTATCTTTTCAATGATCGCTTCAGATGTGGTCGTTGGCGGGATAGAATGAATATCAATACAATTTGCCGATTTGTCGTAAGTATAGGTCGCTCTGACTTTAAAACTGCCCT
>CACXHC010000007.1 GCA_902767285.1 uncultured Ruminococcus sp. | reverse complement strand
TGCAGTCGTTTTTGTTTTAGTTTATAGAAAAGTTCGTTGAACAACATAAAATTTATATAGTAAAAGTTTTTTTTTGCTTCTTTTTTTTTCAAAAAAAAAGAAGAGAAAAAGAAAAACGGTTGCATAGAAAAGCCAACGGCACAGAAAAAGAAGCTTATGGAGAACAGGAAGATTGCCCTGAGAGGATAGTATCTTTACCGATTAGGCGGATTTTAGACCACGGGACAATAATTTTTTTTCTTCTGCCGAAGATGCCAAGAAATTTAGGTTTACCCAAAATAACGATAGCGACAAGCCGAGCGGATTTAGTATCTATTTCGACATCATTGACAAACCCCAACAGAGAGCCGTCCGACTCGTTAATAACTTCTTTACGGCGTAACTGAGCAATCGTACAATTCATAAAAAAATCACCTTATTGACATTAATCACAAATTAATATATTATATGCTAATGGAACTAAAAAATAACTTGTAAGGTGATTGAATGTCTGAAAAAAACAAAAAATCCGAGGTTGATATAAACACCCCAATATTTAAACTTGCCGTGCCGGTATTTTTTCAAGCACTTTTATCGATGCTTATCGGGTACGCGGATTCTCTTATGCTGACGAAATATTCCGAAACCGCTGTGGGGGCGGTAGGAAATGCCAATCAGGTGTTGGGATTTCTGACTCTCGCATTTACAATAATATCGAGTGCGTCGGGAGTTGTTGTTTCGCAGTATCTCGGGGCGAAGGCGTTCGACAAGCTCAGTCAAATATACACCGTTGCACTTTCATTTAATCTTCTGTTGAGTCTGAGCGTGAGTGCGATAATTTTTATGGCGAGCCGTCAACTGCTGTCATTTATGCAGCTTCCGCCCGAAATGATGCCTGATGCAATCAGCTATATGAAAATTGTCGGAGGATTTATATTTCTCTCCGCAATTACTGACACTATATATCAATTTTTGAGGAGCAATGGCAAAGTCGTTTTTAGCATGACGATTTCGTTTTTGACGAATATTTTGAATATAATCGGCAACTATCTATTTTTATACGGCGGTCTTAAAAATTGGGGACTTGGTGTTTCGGGAGTAGCGATTTCGAGCGTTGCAAGCCGTTTGATTGGCGTTGTCGTTGCCATGATATATTTCAAACTCAAGATACAAGGCGAAATCTCCATAAAATATCTGAAACCATTCCCAAAAGATATTTTGGGAAGCTTGCTCAAGCTCGGACTTCCGACCGCCGGAGAAAATATATCATATAACATATCACAAATAACGATTTCGGCATTGGTGAACACTTTCGGGATAGTTGCAATAAACACAAAAATCTACTGTGGTACGCTGACCAGTTTTTCGTATTTGTATTCGGTTTCGGTGGCGATTGCCACGCAGATAATTGTTGGTCATGCCGTGGGTGCCGAAAAATATGATTTCGCATACAAGCGTGTTATAAAATCGCTTGTTCCATCGCTCATAATATCAGTGAGTATCGCCTGCATTAATCTGTTGATTAGTCCGTACACGCTGGCGATATTTACCGAAAATCCCGAATCTATCGCACTCGGCAGACAAATTATGCTTATCGCCGTTTTTTTGGAAATCGGCAGAACGTGCAATCTTGTAATCATAAATTCTATGAGGGCGGCAGGTGATGTCAAATTTCCGACAGTTTTGGGAATCGTATCAATGTGGGGCATATCGGTTGGATTTTCGGTGGTGCTTGGTATATTCTGCAACCTCGGTCTAAAAGGAGTTTGGATTGCCATGGCGTTGGACGAAATTCTCAGAGGTATTGTCGTTTTTGTTCGCTGGAAACGTGGCTCTTGGCGAAATAAGCGTGTAATCAAAGATTCTTGATGTTTTCGCTTTTAGGTCGGCTTTTTTTCTCTTCTTTTTTTTCAAAAAAAGAAGGCGGGTTGCACCCGCTGGCGATACGCACTATGGCTTTGAATGTTAACAAGTACACATCTGCGAAATAAAGAACTAATGTCAACGTAAAGCATACCGAACACGAATTAAAGTTTTTTTTGCTTCTTTTTTTTTCAAAAAAAAGAAGAATAATAAAATTACTAAAAAATTCAAGTAATTAAAGGATTTGTCTTATAATTTTAATGTTGCTATTTTTGGTTATATGATATATAATATACAGTGAACTTTTGGAGAAGTTGACCTAATAATCGTAAAAGTAATAAGAGGTGTTTTTTCATGTATATGGACAAATCATGCGATAGATCATACGACAATATTCTCGATAATATAAAAAGAGTACATTTCATAGGGATAGGCGGTTCGGGAATGTGTCCGCTTGCCGAGATACTCATACAAAAAGGATACTCCGTCAGCGGTTCGGATATGAACGACGGCGATACGCTTCAGCGAATCAGAGAAACGTATGACATAAAAGTATATATGGGTCACAAAGCCGAAAATATCGATGGTGCGGAACTCGTTGTATACACCGCCGCCGTTAAAGACGATAACCCTGAACTCGTTTCCGCACGTCAACAGAATATTCCGACAATCGAGCGTTCAGTTATGCTCGGAATACTTTCTCGAAAATATAGCGATACTATCGCCGTTGCCGGTACTCACGGAAAAACAACAACTACTGCTATGATTTCCCAAATCCTTATTGGAAGCAGTGTTGACCCTACTGCCGTTATCGGCGGAAAACTTCCCGCTATCGGCGGAAACAGCTATGTAGGAAAATCCGAAGTAATGGTGTGCGAGGCTTGCGAGTACGTTGACTCATTTCTTCAAATCACGCCTGCCGTTGCGGTTATCCTCAATGTTGATGCCGACCATCTCGATTATTTTGAAAATCTCGATAACATCAAAAAATCATTCCGCAAATTTACCGCTCAGACAAGTAAAATTGTCGTTGTTAACGGCGATGATGCAAATTCGCTCGAATGTACAAATCCTGATTTGCCTGTTTTGACCTTCGGTTTTTCCGACAACTGCGACTACAAAGCCGTTATGACCTCCTCTTCCGATACCGTTTACGATTCGTTTGATTTGTTCTTCAAAAACACCAAAATATGCAATATAAATCTTTCTGTTCCCGGAAAGCACAATGTATATAATGCTCTTGCGGCTGTGGCAGTGTGTCATTATATGGGTGTTTCGCCCGAGAATATAGCCAAAAATCTCAATGAGTTCACAGGCGTTCACCGCCGTTTCGAGATCCTCGGCAGATATGGCGGAATTACTATCGCTGATGATTTCGCACATCACCCCACCGAGATAACCGCTGCTCTCACCGCCGCCAAAGGCATGGGATTCCGCAAAGTCTGGAATATTTTTCAACCGCATACATTCTCACGCACGGTGGTTCTTCTTGATGATTTCGCAAAAGCTCTTTCAATCGCAGATGAAGCCATTATTCTTGAGATTCTTCCTGTTAGAGAAACAAACACATTCAATATTTATAATACCGATATTGGCAAAAAAGTTCCCGGCTCAAAGTGCATAGATACTTTTGAAGATGCCACAAAATATGTCTGCGAAAACGCTCAGGACGGCGATTTGATTCTCACTATGGGCGGAGGCAACGTCTATATGTGTGCCAATATGATAAATGATATCCTTAAATCCAAATATTCCGAATAATATAAAATCAAAAACTCCGTATTGTGCGGAGTTTTATTTTTTGGAATTTCGGCATATAGTTTATTATTATGATTTTTTTAAGAAAGCCGGTTTTGTATGTACAATGTAAAATTTAACGATACATTAAAAAAGAGCGTTGTGTTAACACTATTCACTATATTTTTGCTGTCGTGCATATTTTTGCTGATGGTGGGGAGTTCGTTTCACATAGCCGAACCGCCAAGCGAGTATTTGGGCGTAGATAACTCCGCCGATACTTTATACGCAAGACTTCAGTTTCTTGAAAAGCTCGGATTTTCGCCCGACCCTGATTCCGAAGAATCGGAGCGAGTTACGATTCCGCCCGTGTTTTCGGACGTATACGAAAACTACAACGATATACAAAAGCAGTCCGGCGGAGATTTGTCTTTATACAAAAACGCTCCATGTCAAAGATTCACATATATAGACAAAAATTCGGGTGAGCGATTGAACATACTCGTTTACAAAAATCGAGTGATCGGCGGTGACCGCTGTACGGTTGCTCTTGATGGAGATATGTTCCCATTGTAAAAATCTGTTAGTTAAGGTACATTATATCACAATTTATGTGTTTTGTATACACAAATTTTTAGCGGAAATATTGAAAATTGTATTGACTTTTACACAAAAATAGTCTATAATCGATAATTGTAGTAGTTTGTCTGTTGATTGGTTGAAGGAGCGTGAAGCATAATGAAATTTAAAAAAATAGTTTCACTATTGACCGTTTTTTTAATGTTTTTTTGCTTTTCATCAACCGAATTATTTGCAGATGTGACTCTCCCTGATGGAGCAGTTGTCGGTCTGCCCGAAAAAATCACTGTTATGGACTCGTCCGGAAAATCGGTCAACAGCGAAAGCGGAGAATATTTCTTCAGTGTTCAGAATATGAATTTCGGAGAAGTGTACACCAAAGATATTCAAATAATGAATCTGCGAGATGACAAAGCATATCGCATATATTTTTATGTAGAGCCGAAACCCGAGTCCAAAAAAGGCGAAATCGACCTTGAACAAGGCTGTGTTTGCAGTTTCTTTTTTGATAACGAATTATTCTATCAAGGAACAGTTTCGGGAGTCGGAACAATCGACCTGACCAAAGAGGCGAAGGAACTTGGATATTACGAACCCGGCGACAGTCACAAACTGACGTGCAGTATTGCGTGGGTAAATCAGCCCGGCGAGTTCTTAATTGACGAAGGTCACCGAATAGTCGATAAAACAGGCACTTGGATATTAACCCCAAAGTCCGGAACCAGTTCCATAAAAGGCGAAATCGAGTTTAAGTGGGTTTTCTGTGCAAGCGTGGACGAAGAGTATGTTCCCCCGAACACGGGACTTTTCGCCACTGACGGCACAATCTGGATAATATGCATAATCGCCGCAGCCGTCATGACAGGCATAATGTTTATACTCCTCGCCTTCAAAAACAAAAAGAACAAAAAAAATAAAAAGACTCAACTCGCCGATTAGCGTTGTACCGCCAATCGGCTTCTTTTTTTTGAAAAAAAAGAAGCAAAAAAAACTTTAACTATATAAGTTTTTCACTTTACATCTAACTTTATATAAATAATCAAAAGTTTTTTGGAATGAGTTTCCACTCTGTTTTTCTCTTCTTTTTTTTGAAAAAAAAGAAGCAAAAAAAACTTTAACTATATAAGTTTTTCGCTTTACATCTAACTTTATATAAATAATTAAAAGTTTTT
>CACXHC010000006.1 GCA_902767285.1 uncultured Ruminococcus sp. | reverse complement strand
TTTTTTTTTTTTTTTTTTTTTTTTTTTTTTTTTCTTAACAGGAAATGCTAAATTATGTTAGTAACTTCTCATTGAAATTTTTTATTGCCGTTTGTTCGATAAATTAGAACAAAGAACAAACGGCAATTTAAAAAAATTTTGCGAGATAAATAAAGAGATATAATATAATATATTATAGTAGTAGTAGTAGGGGACAAGGAAATGTGGAAAACTGCCTCAAACACCGATTCTCATCGGAAAAATTTCTCGTAGATTTTTTCCACATAATTCCACATAATTCACAATGGATGTTGAAAATCCTGTGAGTAATGTGGAAACTGTGGAAAACTCGATGTTAATTGTTGATAAAATCGTGGAAAGTCGAAAAAGCCCAATGTTAATTGTTGATAAAATTGTGGAAAACTCAACCACGAAAATTCGAACACTTTATGAACAAATTGTGAACAAACGACCTCGAAAAAGGTGTTTTGTTGACAAATGTTGATAAGTATGTGGAAAATTCGGAAAACCAATGTGGAATGTTAATTAAATGTTGAAAACTTTCAACATTCCACACATTTTGAAATTCGATGTTAAATGTTGAAAAGTTTTCCACACTAAATGAAATTGGATGTGGAAAAAAATCAAGGATTTTTATGTTAATTGTTAATTAAATGTTGAAAACTTCGAGGAATTCAATGTGGAATGTTAATTAAATGTTGAAAACTTTCAACATTCCACACATTTTGAAATTCGATGTTGAATGTTGAAAAGTTTTCCACATTAAATGAAATTGGATGTTGAAAATTTCGAGTGATTGAATGTTAAATGTTGATAAGTCCGTGGAGAATTGTGGAAAACTTCGGATGGTCTAAAAATCCAGTTTTTGACAAAAAATAAAAAAGCTGTTTAATTGAGATTTTCGGTTAGAATATAGAAATTCTAACCGAAAAAAATAAAAATTACATATCTTGAATATTTTTGATTATATCTTCCACAGTTGCTTTGGTTTTGGTATCTTTTGCGAGTTTTTTCTCCATTTCCTGCATTGTGTACACGATAGTTGAGTAGTGACGCCCACCAAATTCATCGCCTATGGCGGTCATCGAAAGTCCTGTTACCTGACGAACTATGTATATGGCGATTTGTCTTGCTTGGCTGAGGGTAGCACGTCTGCTTTTTACCGAGCGTATTTCATCGGGTGTTACTCCGTATGTTCTGGCAACTTCCTCAATTATTTTTTCAACGGTAACGGGTATGGGAACATCGTTTGTTTGAACATCCGATATAACCTCACGAGCTATTGTTATAGACGGTTTATCGCCTGTGAGATAGCTCTTTGCTTTGATTCTTTTTACCACACCTTCGAGCTGGCGGACATTGGTTTTGAGTTTTGACGCTATAAATTCGCATATATCATCGGGAATTTCAAAATCGAGAGATTCGGCTTTGCTCTTTATAATTGCTATGCGGGTTTCAATATCCGGCGGTTGAATATCGGCAAGAAGTCCCCATTCAAAGCGGGTGAGAAGTCTGTCCTCAAGCGTTTTGATTTCTTTCGGCGGACGGTCTGACGTTAAAACGATTTGCTTTTTAGATTCGTAAAGTGTGTTGAATGTGTGGAAAAATTCCTCTTGAGTTGATTCTTTTCCGCCTATGAACTGAACGTCATCTACCAGAAGCACGTCTGCGTTGCGGTATTTTGCTCTAAATTCGGCTTGGCTGACGTGGCGGAGAGAATCGACGATTTCGTTTGTGAAATCATCGCCTTTTACATAAGCGATTTTCATTGAGCTGTCGTTTTTAAGAATTTCGTTTTTGATGGCGTGGAGAAGATGAGTTTTGCCGAGTCCCGAATTTCCGTATATAAACAGCGGATTGTATGCTGCTCCGGGTTTTTGGGCAACTGCCTGTGCAGCAGCGTGTGCAAATTTGTTTGATGCTCCAACAATATAATTATCGAATGTAAGCGGAATATCTTCTTCATCGTCATTGTCATCTGTGGAAGAAGAGATTGCGTCACTGCGGTCGAGTTCATCGGGGATAACGAGTTTTATCTCGAAATTCTGCCCGAAAATCTCGGCGAGAGCATCTTTTATTGTCGTATGATAGTATTGCTTTACCGTATCACGGTGAAATGCTGTGGGAACAAGAAGAACTACCGTACTTGAACCCAAATCGATACTTTTGGGTTCTATTCGGCTGATCCATGTTTGATATGCTACTTTTGTTGTTCTCTGCTGGCAGTAGTCGCATACCATTTTCCAAGCATCGCTGAATGAGTCCATATAATTAAACCCCCATATAAAAAATTTCCGGCTTATCCGGATTGCCTGCAAATTTTTATTTGCAAGTTTTCCTTGTTGGCTTGCTGTTTTATGATGAAAACAACAAACCTATTTTAACAATTAGATTAATTATATCATAATAACGCCTTTTTTTCAATAAGAAATATGTTAAAATGTGGAAAACTTTTTTGTTTTCCACATTTTTTTACTAATAGAAAATGTTAAATCTGAAAAACTAAACTGTAAAATTTATTTATTTTTGTTAAAAGTGGAAAATGTGTGGTTTTATCTATTGACATAAACGGAGTAATTAAGGTATAATGTTAAATTGCAAGGTTATATACCTGAAAGGAGGTTTTTAGTATGCTGAGAACATATCAGCCGAAGAAGCTGCACAGAAAAAAGGAGCATGGTTTCAGAAAGAGAATGGCTGACCGTAACGGACGCAAAGTTTTGGCTCGCCGCAGAGCAAAGGGCAGAAAAAGACTTTCCTACTGATTTTTTGTAATGGAAGTTTCGTTCGTCCGCAGCTTACAGTAAACAGGGCATACTCCCTTGATGGGAGTGTCCCTGAGTGACTGTTATCTTTTGTTTGAACAGTGGGGTTATTTATGTCGGCTCTTGTTACGATAAAAGAAAACAATATTTTCAGACGTTTATATAAAAGCAAAAAATGTTACGTCTATCCGCAAATTGTCGTTTATGTGGCAAAAAATAATCTCGGGATTTTTAGGTACGGCATAACTGTCAGTAAAAAGGTCGGGGGTGCCGTTGTCAGAACTCGGTGTCGCAGAGTGATTCGTTCTGCTCTTTATACTTATGCGGATCAGCTTACCGACGCTTATAACGGTGAATCGGGCAAGCGTGGTTTTGATGTTGTTATCGTTGCCCGAAGAAAAACCGCTTTTATTAAATCTACGGAACTTGTTCAGCCCATTTTTGACGCTTTTTCAAAAGCAGGGATTTTATAAAGTTTGTGATGAAAAAATTTGTTATTGCGTTGATTCGGTTTTATCAAAAATATATATCATCAAGGACTGCACCGTGCTGCAGATTTTTGCCCACCTGCTCTCAGTATGGCATAGAAGCAGTTGAGCGTTTCGGTGCCGTTAAAGGATCAATTATGACATTAGGACGTATATTGAGGTGTAATCCGTTCAATGCGGGCGGTTATGACCCTGTTCCGGAATTTTTTGGGTTGAACAAAAATTTCAATTTATCGAATAAATCAAAAAGAAATTTCAAAGTTTTTTGAGAAAAGAATATTTTTATTTATGACCGTGCGTTTTTTTAGTATGTGTTGAAAATTTTCGGTATATTATTTTGTGTAAAGTGTTTTGTACGGTCGAAAGGGCAATTAAATGAATGCTTTGTTTGAATCTTTAGGCTATATTTTTGGATATTTGCTTTGGTTTGCTTATAGTCTTGTTAAAAATTTTGCAGTGGCGATACTTATTTTTACCGTCATTTTGAGGGCTTTGCAGTTTCCTCTCCAGATAAAGAGTCAGAAATCTATGGCGGGAAGTATGCGTCTGCAAAAAAAGCAGCAGGAAATTCAGGAAAAATACGGCAAAGACCGTGAGAAAGTCAATGAGGAACTTTCTAAACTATACGAAAAAGAGAATATAAGCCCTACAAGCGGGTGCATGACTTCCTTTATTCCTATGTTCTTGCTTTTTGGGGTTTATTATGCTATAAGAAATCCGCTCACCAATACTCTTCACATAGCTAAAGACAGCGTTACGGCTGCTTTGAATTTTTCGAAAGGTCTGCCGGTTGTAGGCTCGAATATAGAGGGGTATTACGGTCAAATAAGTTTTATGAGTTTGTATCCCGATGTTAAAAATCATGCGGATTTTATTGCAAATACCGGCTTTTCTGATGCTGATATAGCCAAGCTCGACCAGTTTGCCGAAGGTTTCAAAATGTTCGGAATAAATTTGCTGGATATGCCTAATTCGCATGGTGTTTGGTCGGTGTTTATCCTGTTTCCGGTATTGTGTTTTTTAACCAGTTTCGGAGCAACTTTTATTTCGATGAAGCTCAACGGTCAAAGTCTTAGTCTAAAAGGTCAGCAGGGCTGCATGAACTATATGTTTCTTCTAATGCCGCTTATGTCGGCGTGGATAGCCTATTCTGTTCCGGCGGCTATTGGTCTGTACTGGATATATTCGAGCGTTATAGGCTTTATTACAACGGTTATAATACATAAATTCTATAATGCACAGGCTCTTACTGCTCAGGACGAGGCAAGGCGTATAGCTTATCTGGAAGAATTGGAAGTTAACGTCAGAAAAATTTCGGGCAAGAAAGTTACAAAAACTGTTGCTGAGTCTAAACCAAACGTTAATTATGTGAACAAAAACAGCAACAAAAATAAAAGCAAAAAGAAAAAATAGAAAAACTATAAATATTCGAATATTTAAGAGAGGTGTCGGGTGTGGTAAAAGAGGCTTTTGGAAAAGCAGACACAATCGAAAATGCAGTCGCCGAAGCGTGCAAGGAATTAGGTGTCGATCCCGAAAAGGTTGAATATGAGGTTATTAAAGAACCTAAACAAAAAACACTTGGTCTGTTTGGCGGCAGTCAGGCAGAAGTAAGAGTTTTTATTAATGTAACACCGGCTGAGGCTGCAAGCGAGTATGTAAAAAATATTCTCGATTGCATTGGCTTCGATGATATAAAAATCGATGTTAAACAAAATGAAGATAATGCCGAAATCGTTCTTGAGGGCGATGATGTCGGCTTTATAATCGGCAGAAGAGGCGAAACTCTCGATGCTTTGCAGTATCTTGCGGGGCTTGTGGCTAATCATGTTGATAATCAGTATTACAGAATCACCATCAACACGGGCAATTACAGAGAGAAGAGAGAGGAAACTTTGAGCAAGCTGGGTAAAAGACTCGCTCTGAAAGTTATTAAAACAGGCAAAAATGTTGACCTCGAACCGATGAACCCATACGAAAGAAGAATTATACATACGGCTGTTCAGCAGGTTAACGGTGCGATCTCGTTCTCTGAGGGCGAGGATCTCGAACGTCATGTAGTTATATCTCCTGACCCGAAAAATCCCGTTAAGCCACGCCGTAATTATCGTGACAAGCGTAAAGGTTATCAGAAGGGCGGAAGAAGATCTTCTTCTCAAAACGGCGGATATAAGAGAACTCCGTACAAAGAAAATTTTGAGAGAAAACCGTATCAGAACCGCTACAATAAACCCGTTGATGATGAAATGATATCTACTTCAACTCTCAGCCAGAGAAGTCCTATCGAAAAAGCCGGACTTCCTCTGTTCTCAAAAATAGAGAAAAAAGTTAACCAAGACTGATGTTAAAGGCGGAGGCTTCCGAGGCTTTCGCCTTTATTTATATTATAGGTGATGCAAAATGTCGGATTTTCAAAACAATACGATTGCGGCAATATCTACCCCCTTAGGTCAGGGCGGTATAAGCGTTATACGAATTTCGGGTGATAACTCGATTGAAATTGCCGATTCCGTTTTTAAATCGGTCAGCGGTAAAAAATTATCTCAAATAAATGGATATTCGGCACTTTTCGGCAAAATTTACGATGATGACGGTTCTGCCCTTGACGAGTGTGTGGCAACGGTTTTTAGGTCGCCTCACAGCTATACGGGCGAGAATGTTGTTGAGTTGTCGTGCCACGGAGGTATTTTTGTTACAAATCAGGTTTTGCGTACAGTAATAAAAAGCGGTGCTGTTCTTGCAAAGCCCGGCGAATTTACCGAACGTGCGTTCGTGAACGGAAAAATAGACCTTACCGAATCCGAAGCAGTTATGGATATTATTTCGGCGAAAGGAAAAGCGGCGGCGAGGTCGGCTCTCAACATAAAAGAAGGTCGTTTACGAAGTGAGATAGATGACGTTAAGGATCTGCTTATTGACAGTGCCGCACATCTTTCGGCATGGGCGGATTATCCCGAAGAGGATATTCCCGAAATTTCCACTGAAAATCTTCTTTCAAATATTTCGGCTGCAAGTTCAAAACTCGAAAAATTGATCAAAAATTATGATTGCGGAAAAGCCGTAAAACAGGGTATTGATACTTTGATTGTAGGCAAGCCGAATGTCGGAAAATCAACTCTAATGAATTTTTTGACGGGCTGTGAAAAAAGTATCGTGACTGATATTCCCGGTACGACCCGTGACATTATCGAAGAAACAATTGTTATGGGAAATGCGGTTCTGATTCTCTCTGATACAGCGGGATTAAGAGATACCGATAATCCAATCGAAAAAATAGGTGTGAATTTAGTCAAAAAAAGACTTCAGTCGTGCGGTCTTGTGCTGGCGGTGTTTGACGCTTCACGTCAGCTTGATGAAGATGATTTCAATATGATAGATCTTTTGGGCGAAGTGCCGTCAGTTGCGGTCATAAACAAAACCGATCTCGATTGTGTTGTTGATGTTGACCTTATAAAATCGAAAGCAAACAAATGCGTGTTCATTTCGGCGGCGAAAGGCGAGGGATTAGATGATTTAACATCTGCCGTTGAAGATTTAACGGGTGCGGCGGAGTTTGACGAAAATTCCGCAGTATTATCGAATGAGCGACAATTTCAGTGTGCGTCTTGTGCGTTGGAACCGCTAAAACAGGCTGTGTCAGCGATAGAATCGGGAATGACGCTTGATGCGGTTACGGTTCTTATTGAGGAGTCAATTCAGAATTTGCTCGAACTTACAGGGGAGAGAGCAAGCGAAACAATAGTTCATAGTGTATTTTCAAAATTTTGTGTAGGTAAATAAAAATTTCATCGTGTGGAGTTGATGTTGAGTGAGTTACTTTGCCGGAAAATATGATATTGCCGTTGTGGGTGCAGGTCATGCCGGAATTGAGGCAGGTTTGGCAGGGGCAAGGCTCGGCTGTAAAACCGTTGTTTTTACAATAAATATGGACGCTGTTGGAAATTGTCCGTGCAATCCGTCAATCGGCGGTACGGCAAAAGGGCATCTTGTTAGAGAGATAGATGCTCTTGGGGGAGAGATGGGAAAAACTGCCGATGAGTGTATGCTCCAAATGCGTATGCTCAACAGAGGAAAAGGCCCGGCGGTTCACTCGCTCAGAGCTCAGATCGACAGACGCAAATACAGCGAAGTCATGAAACATAAGCTGGAAAAACAAGAGAATCTCGAACTTCATCAAGCGGAAGTTGTTTCGATAAAAGAGTTGGACGGTGTTTGGAAGCTTGAAACAAGAATGGGTGCCGAGTACGAATTTAAAGCTGTCATAATAGCAACGGGAACATATCTCGGCGGAAGAATTTTTGTGGGTGAAGTTTCGTACGAAAGCGGCCCTGATGGAATTTTCCCGGCAACATTTCTCGGGCAGTCGCTGAAAGACCTCGGAATATCGTTGAGAAGATTTAAGACAGGAACTCCGGCTCGTGTATTAAAATCGAGTATTGATTTTTCGGATTTGGAAATTCAGGAAGGTGACGAACCCCCGGAACCGTTTTCTTACGATACGGAAGAAATACTCGAAAATAAAGTTGTGTGTCATATAAGCTGGACTAACGAAAAAACCAAACAAATTATTTTGGATAATATTCACCGTTCGCCGCTGTTCAGCGGAATGATTCACGGCGTTGGCCCTCGATATTGTCCGAGTCTCGAAGATAAAATTGTCAGATTTGCGGATAAGGAGCGTCATCAGCTTTTTATTGAACCGTGCGGAGAAAATACGGAGGAGATGTATCTTCAGGGTATGTCGTCATCACTGCCCGAGGAAGTTCAGCTAAAATTTTATCACACAATAAAGGGACTCGAAAATGTCGTCATGATGAGATGTGCGTATGCGATAGAATACGATTGTGCCGACCCTCTGCAAATGGACAATACGCTCGAATTTATGGAACACCCCGGTTTATATGGTGCGGGTCAGTTCAACGGCTCATCGGGATACGAAGAGGCGGCGGCTCAAGGACTTGTTGCGGGCGTGAACGCTGCTCTTAAAATCAAAGGGGAGGAGCCGATGATTCTCGACAGGTCAAGTTCATATATCGGAACTTTAGTTGATGACCTTGTTACAAAAGGTGCGAACGACCCTTACAGAATGATGACATCACGAAGCGAGTACAGACTTATTCTCCGTCAGGATAACGCAGACGAGAGATTAACGCCAATCGGCAGAAGAATCGGTCTTATCAGTGATGAACGATACAACAAATTTTTGAAAAAACAGCAGTTAAAAGCCGATGAATTGAAACGAATCCGCAATACAGTTATTGCTCCGAGTGACAAAGTTAACGAAATAATTGTTTCACGTGAAACATCTGCAATAACAACGGGCGTGAAACTTGTTGATTTAATTAAAAGACCCCAACTTTCTTACGAAATTCTTAAACCGATTGATACCGACCGCCCCGACCTCGACTCCAATATTTTTGAGCAAATCGAAGTTGAGGTCAAGTACGAGGGATATATCAAAAAGCAACTTGCCCAGGTTGAACAAATGCAGAGAATGGAGAAGAAGAAACTTCCGGCTGACCTTGATTACAAAACAATTCGAGGACTCAGACTCGAAGCACAGGAAAAATTAAACAAAGTTCACCCGACAAATCTCGGACAGGCGAGCCGTATCTCGGGAGTGAGTCCGGCAGATATAAGCGTACTTGTTATTTGGCTCTCAAAATAATCGAATAATCGGAGGATATTTGGTTTTATGGAACGTCTGAAAAAATATGCCCAAAATATCAATGTACAGCTCGACAGCACCGCAATAAACCGCTTTGAAAAATATATGAATATCGTGCTTGAGTGGAACACAAAAATAAATCTCACTTCCATAACCGACAAGGACGAATTTATTGTAAAACATTTTTGCGACAGCATTTCGGTTATTGCCAATGTTGACATTCCGCAAAATTCCAAAATTATAGATATTGGTACGGGTGCGGGATTTCCGGCAATTCCGATATTGATTGCCCGTCCCGATCTAAAAATTACTATGCTCGACAGTCTGAATAAAAGACTCATTTTTATTAAAGAGCAAGTTCTTCCGGTTTTGGATTTAAACGCAAGCGTCGTTCATGCCCGTGCGGAGGAGTTTTCGCATAAAAGCGAGTACAGAGAAAATTTCGATTTTGCGGTTAGTCGTGCTGTTGCGAATTTGTCGGCATTGAGTGAATACTGTATCCCGTTTGTAAAAGTCGGCGGAAAATTTATTTCAATGAAAGGTTTTGACTCGGAGGACGAAATTTCGGTTGCTCAAAATGCTATCGAAATTTTGGGAGGAAAAATCGTTGATGTTAAAAAATTCGTTCTTCCAGACAATAGCGGAAGAAGTATCGTTATTACCGATAAAATAAAAAATACACCCGGTAAGTATCCTCGCCGAGCGGTGAAAATTAATAAAAATCCGTTATAACAAAAAGGTGTCCGTGAAAAATTGGCTTTTCTTGGGAAAACCTTTTTTGAAAAAAAGGTTTTCCCAAACCCTTTCCAAAAA
>CACXHC010000005.1 GCA_902767285.1 uncultured Ruminococcus sp. | reverse complement strand
AAGGGGTTTGGGGAAACCTTTTTTTCAAAAAAGGTTTCCCCAAAAAAATCTCCCCTAAAAAACTTGATTTAAACTATCGTGAGTTCTTTCGGAACAGTGGCAAAATTCTCGTATCCGTCCTTAGTAACGAGAACCATATCTTCAATACGCACGCCAAACTTACCCGGCAGATATATTCCCGGCTCGACGGTTATAACCATATTTTCGCTCAACAAGGTTTCGTTTTTGACTGAGATTATCGGATTTTCATGTATTTCAAGACCAACGCCGTGTCCTGTGGAATGCTTATAATAATCGGCATATCCGGCTCTTGCTATGACTCCTCTTGCGGCACTGTCGATGTCATAAGCCTTCGCTCCGGGGCGAACTTTCGATAATGCCATCGTTTGAGCTTTGTAAACAACATCGTAAATTTCTATTTGAGGGTCGCTTACCTCTCCCACAACAACAGTTCTTGTCATGTCGCTGTGATAACCCTCGTACAATGCACCTATGTCAAATGTGACAAAATCGCCCCTCTTTATCTCATTGTCATCGGGAACGCCGTGTGGCATTGATGTTTTTGCTCCGGCAATCGTTATGAGATCAAAAGATATTCCCTCGGCTCCTTTTTTTCTCATCAAAAATTCAAGCTCAAATGCGAGTTGCGATTCCTTAACACCGGGTTTCACCATGTTCAAAATTTCAAGATAAGCTTCTTCGGTGATTTGCTGTGCCTTTCGGATTTTTTCTATCTCATCAATAGATTTTATCATTCGTTGAGAGGCTATTAATTTATCGAGTCTGTCGTTCGATACAATATAACAGTCTGTCTCTTTGAGATTTCTTTCCAACTTAGTCATTTGAAAAACCGTCATTTTGGTGACTTCTATCAAAAGATTTTTTGTTTCGGTTTCCTTGATAAGCTCAATGAGAGTTTTGGTGTAATCTTCAAAAACGATTACTTTCGCATTTTTTACGTTTCTGGATGCTGCTTCTCCATATCTGCTATCAACCATAAGATACGCTTGGTCTTTTGTGACAAACAAATAACCTTCGCTTTTCGGAAAATCAGTCAAATATCTAACGTTTGTTTCACTTATGACCAACGCTGCTTCTCCGTTTGATAGTTTAGATGACAGTCTTTTCATTTGTACATATTTTTTTAGATTGTCGAGTTCCTCAAAATCATTCATGATAAATCTCTCCCTCAAGAGTCTTGCTCAAAAATATCATTTAAAGCCATCAACGCAAGTTTGTAGCTGTATTTTCCAAATCCGCTTATCTGACCTCTGCACACCGCCCCTATTACCGTTTTGTGGCGAAATTCATCTCTCGCATGGATATTTGACATGTGTACTTCTATTGTGGGAATGTTCGGAACACAAGCTATCGCATCTCTTATAGCATAGCTGTAATGAGTATATGCTCCGGCATTTATTATAATACCGTCTTTTTCTCCGAGTGCCGAGTGGATTTTTGAGATTATCTCCCCCTCGCCGTTGCTCTGAAAAATCTCTATGTCAAAATTGAGATTTTCCGCCCATTTGCGAACGTCCTCATTTATGGAGTCGGCAGTTTCGGCACCATAAATATTTTGCTCTCTCTTGCCTACCATGTTAAGATTAGGGCCAAGAATAAATAAAATTTTTTTCAACATACACACCTCGATTGTTCTGTAAATGACAAAAGACGTAAGCAGCCCATCGGACTACCTACGCCTAAAGCACTTTGAAGGTAAAAAGATAAATTATTTGTATTTGCGTTTACGAGCTGCCTCAGACTTCTTCTTACGCTTAACCGAAGGCTTTTCATACGCTTCTCTTTTACGAACTTCAGCCATAACGCCTGCTCTTGCACACTGTTTCTTAAATCTTCTGAGTGCGCTTTCAAGAGATTCGTTATCTTTAATTCTTATTTCAGCCATCATTTTCCCTCCCCCGTCAAGCATCATACCTTAAGCAGATACCGTTCTCAAGCGTGTCACACACGCAGGAGTCATTTTGCACAAACTGCATTATTAATTTTACATTATAAAAGTGATTCTGTCAAGAGTTTTTTAAAAAAAAATGCCAAAAACCACCTAAAAAGAGATTTCTTCAACTTTACCGCTGCAAAGCGATTTTTTTACATCTATTATGCGTTGGTTTGATGACCCTCTGAACTGAAGTTCCAACGAACGCAAAGCCAAAACGAATTTTCCGTCTATAAGATAATCGGTTTGTTCAAGAAGATGTTTTCTTTCGGGGAATTTGTCAAAACTTGCGACAAGATCTTCGTAAGTAAAACCGGTATATGTAATTATGTCGAGTCCTCTTTTGTGTATTTCTTCACCCAACTCGGCTAATGCCTCAGCCTGCATAAACGGCTCTCCGCCCGAAAAAGTAACTCCTCTGAGCATTGGATTTTTGTCAATCGCCTCAAGTAAATTTTCAGGGTGACTGATGTATCCTCCATTAAAATCGTGAGTATCCGGATTTTGACACCCCTCACAATTATGCGGACAGCCTTGTGTAAAAATGGTCATTCTTATTCCGGGGCCGTCTACAATAGACTCTCTGTAAACCCCCGCAAGACGAAGTTCTTTCATTATCGCTATCTTCTTTCAATTCAAAATAGATTAGATGCTGAGTCACTCACAACCGAAACAAATATCAGCAGAATACTGTTGCTCTTTTTGGAGTTTATGATTTTATACACAATGTGTATTCCCGTATCGTCTGCCTTTACTGACATCATTTTTTCAAATTCGCTTTCAACGGCAACTTTTCCCAATCCGCCCTCCGATATTTTAAATGGATTTTCCTTTATTTTATTTATAAAATCCATTACGATTTTTCTTTCGTTTCCCGAAAGCATATTTATATCGTCTACAATATTTTTGTGATACCTTATCATGATTTGAGGAGAAGGCATTCTTTATTCTCCTTTCCCGTTCAAGCCGAGCATTTCAACAAAAACATCTTCTGTAAGCAGATCTTTTCTCGGGTCTGTTTCATCAAGCCTCAGCGATGCTACAGAAACAGCCCTCATTTCGTTTATCTCGTCCATCATAGACAAATATTCTTCAACCGACATAACAATACATTCGGGAATATTGTTTTTTATAACAACTTTAGCTCCGAAATTTTTCACTTCTTCAAATATTCTGCCGGCGTAACCCTTATTAAACATCGATATAGATACGGAATTTTGTATTGCACTGCGAAGTTTTGCCATCTGATTTTCCTCTTTGTCTTTATCAAAAGAAATTATTGTTCTTTCCAACTATTCAAACCGAACAAACACGATAAAAATGCTACTCCCGTTGATGCCATTCCAAAAAACATACACATAGTTTCTTTTTCCAGAGCGTCAAACACAAGCGATGTTATAAGAAGTCCAAAACATATTAAAAGTAATATTAGAGCTATAATGTAATTTTTTTTCAAAATATATCACGCCTTAAAATCTAAAAGTATAGTTTTATTATATAACAAACAAAGATGTATTGCAACACTTTTCTTGAGCAAAATATTTACTGTAAAAAATCAATCTTCTGACAAAAAATTTGCGATTTCAGCAAAATTTGTAAGCGACAACTGCTCTGCCCTTGCATTCACCGATATTTCGGAATCTTCAAAAAATTTTGTGATTTTATTTTTATCTATCCCCATAGAATTGGATATTGAGTTAATAACCGTTTTTCTTCTTTGAGCAAATGCCGATTTCACTACCGAAAAAAATAATTTTTCGTTTTTAACATCAATCGGAGGATTTTTTCTTATATCGAGTTTTATTACTGCACTGTCAACTTTAGGTGCCGGTATAAAACTTCCTGCTGATACTTTAAATAATTTTTGGGTTTCGGCATAATAGTTGACGCTTACCGTAACCGCTCCGCAATTTCTTGTTCCAACTTTAGCACAAATGCGGTCTGCCGCCTCTTTCTGTACCATTACAGTGATAGACTCTATCGGAAGTTTTTCCTCCAACAGACGCATTATAACAGGCGAGGTTATATAATACGGAAGATTGGCACACACTACAACTTTCATATTTGCGAACTCGTTTTTTATGAGTTCGTGCAAATTGATTTTCAATATATCATCATTCACAATTTTAACATTATCGAAATCAGAAAGTGTTTCGTCAAGCACAGGCAAAAGCCTGCTGTCAACCTCTATCGAAACGACTTTATCGGCGATTTTTGCAAGCTCTGCCGTCAAAACACCTATTCCGGCTCCGACTTCTATAACTCCGACCCCTTCACCTGCCCCCGACATCTTCGCCATTTTCGGACACACATCGGGATTTATCAAAAAATTCTGCCCCAGCGATTTCGAAAACGAAAATCCATGTTTCGATAATATTTTTTTTATTGTACCTATATCAGATAATCTTTCCATTTTTTCAACTCACAATTTATTTGAATATTCTCAATCCTTTTGGATACCTGTTTTTTAAAATTCCGTTTACTGCTTTGCCGAATCCTACCGAAATTCCGTCTGCAAAAACACCAACGAACCCTTTTAAATTTTCGTCAACCGAAATTTCTTCTCCACGCAAAAATTTATTTAGACGATCATCTTCAACCGAAATGTCAACACAATTGTTGACATCGGATTTTCCGGTAGCCATAAACGCCCCGTGACAAGGCTCGATTCTGTTTTTTTTGATTTCCCCCAACAAAACACCGGCTCTCAAAATTCCTAAACCTTTGTATGCCGAAAATCCCTCCGGCATAGCGATTACTTTATCTCCGACAATTTCAAAATTTTCTCCAAAAAGTCTGTTTTTGAAAATTTCGTCATACATTCGGCAGATATTT
>CACXHC010000004.1 GCA_902767285.1 uncultured Ruminococcus sp. | reverse complement strand
CCGACTGCGTACTTGTGCAGTCGGATTTGTTTAAGTTTAAGGAATGTTCGTTGAAACACATAAAATTTATATAGTAAAAGTTTTTTTGCTTCTTTTTTTTTCAAAAAAAAGAAGAGAAAATAAACAACAAATCGGAAATTTCCCGGGGCTGTTGTTTTTTCACAGCCCCTATTTAAAATATTAATACTGTTCTTCGTCCTGAAGAGCGTCAACGCCTTCTTCGCCTGTACGAACTTTTATTACGTTTTCGACATCGTAAATGAAAATTTTTCCGTCACCCGTGTGACCTGTGTACATAACGCTCTTTGCCGCATCGATTACCTTTCTTACCGGTATCTTGCTGACAACGATTTCAACCTGAACACGGGGGTGAAGTGTTATCTCCTGAACAGCACCTCTGTAATAAGACGGTCTGCCCTTCTGAACACCACAGCCGAGAATATTGGTTACGGTCATGCCCGTAATTCCAATATCAAGCATAGCCTGCTTGAGCGACTCGAAACACTCCTGACGGACAAATATTTCGATTTTTGTCATCTTCACATCGGATGCTGTAACCGACTTCGGAGTTTTGAGAACAACCGGAACAGCTTCGTCTATATCTGCTTTCGGTGCATCTGTGTTTAATGCGAGGTCGTTCTTTACCGGTGCAGACATTGTTGCGAATATCGGCTGGAAATCTGCGTATGCACTTATAAGACCATGTTCGGGCAAATCAAGTCCCTGAAGTTCTTCTTCACGAGTAACACGAAGTCCCACAGTTTTCTTTATAATAAGGAATGTTATTGTTATCATAACACCGCCCCAAAGAATTACTGCTAATGCTCCGAGACACTGTACGCCGAAAAAATATCCTCTTGTCATGCCGTTTTCTTTCAGAAACTCATTTGAAGCGAATACACCCGTTAAAATTGTTCCCAAAAGTCCGTTTACAAAGTGAACACCTACTGCACCAACGGGGTCGTCTATCTTAAGCACTTTATCAACAAATTCGATTCCGAATACTACCGCAAATGCCGAAATAATACCGATAACTGCTGCTGCCCATGTATTCACGCAGTCACAGCTTGCAGTTATAGCTACAAGTCCTGCAAGAGAACCGTTGAGAGTCATTGAAACATCAGGCTTTTTGTATCTAATCCATGTGATTATCATAGTTGCGAGCGTAGCAACAGCCGCCGCAAGGTTTGTGTTTACAAATACTACCGATGCAAGCTCTGCTCCTCCGTTTGTCATAGAAACCGTTGAACCGCCGTTGAATCCAAACCAGCAGAACCAAAGAATAAATACCCCCAAAGCCCCAAGCGGGATATTATGACCGGGAATAGCTCTCGGCTTGCCGTCTTTACCGTACTTGCCGATACGAGCCCCAAGGATAGCCGCACCAATCAACGCACAAAGTCCGCCAAGCATGTGAACCGCTGTGGAACCTGCGAAATCATGGAATCCGAGCTGAGCAAGCCAGCCGCCGCCCCAAATCCAATGTCCCGAAACAGGATATATAATAAGGCTTATAATTGCCGAATAAATGCAGTATGAAGAAAATTTTGTTCTTTCAGCCATAGCACCAGAAACAATCGTTGCAGCTGTGGCACAGAATACAGTCTGGAAAATAAAATAAGCAGGAAAACTTACTCCATCAGGGAGTATTGCGGTATAATCACCTCTTGTAAAAAGGTCGATGCCTCCGAATATCGCCGAGTTTGTACCGAACATTATACCGAATCCTACAAGCCAATAAAGCGGTGTTCCAATCGAAAAATCCATAAGGTTTTTCATAATAATATTTCCGCTGTTTTTTGAACGAGTAAATCCGGCTTCCACTGCCGCAAATCCCGCCTGCATAAAGAACACGAGTGCCGCTCCGATGAGCGTCCACATGGTATTGACATCAGAGAACAATACCGTTACATTTGAATCTGACATAAGAATCCCTTCTTTTCTTTGAAATTTTTATTTTGTTGTTATGTGCTTTTAATGAAAATGGCTAACGGCAACGATTCCGTCGGTCTTTTGGTTATAGACCCGACAGCACCGTTGCCGTCTTTAAAAATGAGTATGATAGTAATAAGCTGATTTTTTATTTAAATACGGTCAAACTCCGAAAAGAATATCGCCGTATGAAGGATAAGGCCAATATTTAGCCGAGGTTTTTGTTTCCATAGCGTCACCGATTGCACGAAGCTCATTCATAAGCTCGAATACGGTTTTGCGGTAGTACATGGCAAGCTCCAAATCGTCATTGATTTTAGCTGCATTGTCAACTGCTGTTTTCAATTCGTCTGTTTTCTTAACGAAAGCTTCGAGTTTTTCCGAAAGCTCTTCAATAAGCGATGTTTCGGCATATACCGAATATGCACCTAACGATTTCTTGACAAACACGGCATCAGACAAGGAACGTACAAACTCGATTACTGCCGGAGTGATGTTTTTCTCAGCCATGTCAATCATTGTAAGTGCTTCGATATGAAGTTGTTTCGAATAAGTTTCCAGTTCGATTTCATAACGGGCATACATCTCTTGTTTGGATACAATACCGTTTCTTGTAAACAGGTCGATGTTCTTTTGGTCAACATAGTGAGCCATAGCCTCAGGGAGAGAACGATAATTGCACAATCCTCTTCTCTCGGCTTCCGCTACCCACTCATCGGAGTAGTTATCACCATTGAAGATGATATTTTGATGTTCAGTCAAAGTTCTCTTAACAAGAGACCTAACAGCGGCATCCAAATCTTCCGCACCTGCGAGTTCATCACGGAATTGGGCGAGTTCATCGGCAACCATTGTGTTTAGCATATAGTTCGGACAGCCGATATTGAGCGACGAGCCGAGAGCACGGAACTCAAATTTGTTGCCCGTGAATGCAAACGGAGATGTACGGTTACGATCCGAAGTATCTTTGCGGAAATCGGGCAGAACGTCAACGCCTGTGAGCATATTTGTTTTGCCTGCACTGTGATATTCGGTACCGCTGATAATTGAATCAACCAATGCACCGAGATCATCTCCGAGATACATCGAAATGATTGCCGGAGGAGCTTCGTTTGCACCGAGTCTGTGGTCGTTGCCTGCGGAGGCAACAGTCAATCTCAACAAATCCTGATATTCGTGAACAGCTTTTACGATAGCTGCAAGGAAAAGCTGGAATTGCAAATTATCTTCGGGGCATTTGCCCGGATCAAGAAGGTTCTCGCCTGTGTTTGTCGAAATAGACCAGTTATTGTGCTTACCGCTTCCGTTAACGCCTGCAAACGGTTTCTCGTGAAGAAGGCAAACAAGACCGTGCTTTTCTGCTGTTTTCTTCATAACTTCCATTGTAAGCTCGTTGTGGTCTGTCGCAATATTAGATGTTGCAAAAATGGGGGCTAATTCGTGCTGTGAGGGGGCAACCTCGTTATGCTTTGTTTTAGCCATAACACCGAGTTTCCAAAGTTCCTCGTCAAGATCTGCCATAAATGCGGCAACTCTTGTTTTGATGGAACCGAAATAATGATCTGCCAGTTCCTGACCTTTCGGAGCAGACGCACCAAAAAGAGTTCTGCCTGTATAAATAAGGTCGGGACGCTTGTCATACATTTCTTTGTCAATAAGAAAATACTCTTGCTCGGGGCCTACTGTTGTTGTAACTCTTGTAACATCGGTCTTGCCCAAAATGTGGAGTACATCAACGGCAACGGAACTGAGTTTCTCCATTGAACGGAGCAAAGGTGTTTTTTTGTCGAGAACCTCGCCTGTATATGAACAAAATGCAGTAGGAATATAAAGTGTTTTGTCACGGATAAATGCCGGCGATGTGGGATCCCATGTCGTATATCCTCTTGCTTCGAATGTAGCTCTGATACCGCCCGAAGGGAAGCTTGATGCGTCAGGCTCGCCTTTGATAAGCTCTTTACCGGAAAATTCCATAATAACTTGACCATCGCTTGCGGGATAAATGAAGCTGTCGTGTTTCTCCGCTGTAATACCCGTCATAGGCTGAAACCAGTGTGTATAGTGGGTACAGCCCATCTCGACCGCCCATTCTTTCATAGCGTTTGCAACGCTGTTCGCAACGCTCAAATCAAGCGGCTCACCGTTTTGAACGGTACGTTTGAGAGCCTTGTATGTTGCGTGAGGAAGTCTTTCCTCCATTTTTCTGTCATTAAATACCATGCTTCCGAAAATCTCAGGTACGGTTGCCATGATCAACACTCCTCAATAAATTTAATTATTTTGATACAAAAAAACGGCAAGGATGTCGTAAGCGTTATGCCTTACCGACGTCCTTGCCGTATCAACAACTGCATTATACGCCCTCGTATTATTTTTGTCAAGAGAATATGAAATATTTTTTTATCTTCTTGCAAATTATAGAAATATTATCATTAAGCAGCCGAAAATTAATGCAATTTTGCATAGAAATTAAATCAATCTTTCAAATTGATTATCCAATATATAATGAAACGTAAAGCAAAACATTTTTTTGTAAATTTTTGATGTAAAATATACCAAACAAATGCGGTTTTGCATTTCTTAAAATCAAATCCTGCAAAATCAATCTAAAAATTCGTCTAACTGTACAAAAATAAAAGCCGTGTATAAGAGTATTTTTTTATGCGAAATCTTGACAAAACTTCAATATGATAGTACAATATAGGAGTTGAATCGATGAGCAAAGGCGTTCATTGTACAAAGGGGAAAGTGTCCCCTTGTGCAGTGAACGTCTATTTTATTTTTGCCGAAAAATGCGAATTACTGCGGAATATTCGGCTTAATCAAAATACAAAAACTCAATATTCTAATATATTACGGAGGTCTGCTTTATATGTATGATGATTTGAATGAAATAAAAAATTTCATTGAAGATGAAGATGTTAGATTCATCAGATTGGCATTTGTTGATATTGCAGGAACTCAAAAAAATATTTCAATTATGCCGTTGGAACTTGAGCGAGCTTTTGAGTACGGAATCGCATTTGACGCATCAAGTATTTATGGGTTCGGAGATGAGCTTTCATCTGATTTGTTCCTAAAACCGCTTCCGCAGACAATTGAAATTCTGCCTTGGCGACCTTCCGAAGGACGTGTGGCAAGAATGTTCTGCAATATTTACAGACCGAACGGCGAGCCGTTCGAACTTGACAGCCGCCGTTTGCTCGAATGTACCGTCAAGAAAGCAAGAAAAAAAGGTCTTACGTTTAACTTTGGTGCCGAATTTGAATTTTATTTGTTCAAGTGCGATGAAAACGGCAATCCAACAAAAATCCCCTTCGATAATGCGGGGTATATGGATATAGCTCCAAAGGACAAGGGGGCGGATATTCGCCGTGAAATATGTCTGACTCTTCTTGATATGGATATTTTCCCTGAAAGTTCGCATCATGAGATGGGGCCGGGACAAAACGAGATAGATTTCAGATACAGCGATGCACTTACATCTGCCGACAATGCGGTGACGTTCAAATCGGTTGTTTCTTCAATATCCGATTTAAACGGACTTTATGCCGATTTCTCGCCAAAACCGATCGAAAACAAAAGCGGAAGCGGTCTGCATATAAATATGTCGGTGAAATCGGCTGACGGAACAGACTATTCTCAGCAAATACTTGCGGGAGTGCTTTCACACGTTGCCGAGATGACTGCATTTCTGAATCCATGCGAGCAGTCGTACAAAAGATTCGGGTGTGACAAAGCTCCGAAGTATGTTTCGTGGTCACACGAGAACCGATCTCAGCTTATAAGAATACCCGCAGCAAAGGGCGAATACAAAAGAATGGAGCTTCGTTCTCCCGACCCGACAGCAAATCTTTATGTCGTATACTCTTTGTTGATAAATGCGGCACTTGACGGCATCGAAAAAAATATGCTTCCTCCCGAACCGCTCAATATAAATCTTTATACGGCGGAAAGCGAAATAACGGATACGCTGACGGCTCTTCCCGATTCTTACGAAAAAGCGGTATCTCTTGCACGGAAGAGCGATTTTATAAAAGCAAATATTCCGTTAGGATTTTTAATATATTAATAAATGAGCATTTTTTCATTAAACTTCACAGAAATTGGGTTTCTTGGGAAAACCTTTTTTGAAAAAAAGGTTTTCCCAAACCCTTTCCAAAAAACTTTAATTGTGGCAGGCGGTGCCTGTACCTAACTCGCACTTTAGTTTGTATGTTCATAAACTTACACCTGCGGAATAATAATATAGAATGTTCGTTGAAACACATAAATTTTATATAGTAAAAGTTTTTTTTGCTTCTTTTTTTTTCAAAAAAAAGAAGAGAAAATGTTTTTTGCTCATTTGAGGAGGTGCGGCAGTGCAGTACGATCAAAGAAGCGTCATGATCGTTTCAAGAAAATGTAAAATGCTTGATTTTATAAAATCGACAATGCCGTCCGAAAAATTTTCGCCTGTGTATACCGTTGCAAGTGCGGCAGAGGCACGGCGTACAGTGCTTGCCGTTCATATTGATATAGTAATAATATACACGCCTTTGACAGATGAGTTCGGAACAAAACTCGCACGGGATTTATCTCGTGAATGTGCCGTTGCTATAATTGTTCGTTCGGAGCTTACCGAAAAAACCGCCTATAATCTGGAGCCTTATGGTGTAGTTACTTTACCGAGTACACTTTACAAAACGGTTTTTTATCAAACTCTCACGCTGCTTGCATCATCGGTCACCAAAATGAAAATGCTGCGTGATGATTCGGAAAATCTCAAGGCAAAACTGAGAGAAATAAAAACTGTATCAAAGGCGAAATTACTTCTTGTTTCGGAGAAAGGATTTACGGAGGAAGAAGCACACAGGTACATCGAAAAAATGGCTATGGATACAAGCCGAAAAAAAATAGAAGTCGCCCGCAGTATAATAGCAGAGCTTTCGGGTGATGACATTTAAGAGTTAAGACATTTCAAAGTATAAATAGCAATATAGCTGTGAAATTAGAAAAACTGATACAATCCTCATCGATGCAAAGTAGAGATTCAAAAAACCAGAAAGGAGAGCGTTACTGTAAAAAGTGAAAGAAGACTTTTAAGAGTAAATCGCCTATTCGTCAAAGTTCACTTTATAAGTTTTCAGTAACGGAAAGATGATGACAAAATACATTTTCGTGACCGGCGGCGTTGTTTCCGGTCTTGGCAAAGGAATAACAGCAGCATCGCTCGGCAGACTGCTGAAATCAAGAGGAATAAAGGTTGCGGCACAAAAACTCGACCCGTACATAAATGTAGATCCCGGGACGATGAGTCCGTATCAGCACGGTGAGGTTTATGTAACCGAGGACGGTGCGGAAACCGATCTTGATCTCGGTCATTACGAACGTTTTATAGATGAAGATTTAAATAAATATTCAAACTTGACAACGGGAAAAGTTTACTGGAATATCCTCAATAAAGAGCGAAGAGGCGAGTTTCTTGGCGAAACCGTTCAGGTAATACCGCACGTCACAAACGAAATAAAACATTTCATATATAATGTAGGAAAAAAGAGCGAGGCTGACATCGTAATTACCGAAATCGGCGGAACAGCAGGTGATATTGAAAGCCAACCGTTTATCGAAGCAATACGACAAGTAGGGCTGGAAGTCGGAAGCGAAAATGTTTGTTACATACACGTTGTGCTTGTACCATATCTGAAATGCTCACAGGAGCATAAAACAAAACCCGTTCAGCACTCTGTAAAAGAACTTCAGGGAATGGGAATAAAACCGGATATAATTGTGCTGAGATGTGATGAACCGCTTGATGACAGTATATTCAAAAAAATATCGCTTTTTTGTAATGTTCCCGAAGATTGCGTTATCGAAAATCTAAACGTTCCCGTTTTGTACGAAGCTCCAATAATGCTCGAAAGAGCGAATTTTTCGGGAATGGTATGTCGAAAGCTCGGTATAAATGCTCCTAAACCCGATCTTGACGAATGGATAAAAATGTTGAACAGCATCAAAAGCCGAAGCAAAAATGTCACGGTAGGCATAGTAGGAAAATATGTTCAACTACATGACGCATATTTATCGGTAGCCGAGGCGATACATCATGCCGGATGTGCCTGCGGTTCGCATACCGATATAGAGTGGATAGACAGCGAAATGATAACAGACGACAATGTATCGCAGATTCTTGGCAAGTGCGATTGTATCATAGTTCCCGGAGGGTTCGGGAGCAGAGGTATATTGGGCATGATAATTTCGGCAAAATATGCCCGTGAAAATAACGTGCCGTATCTCGGAATTTGTCTTGGTATGCAGATAGCCGTTATAGAATACGCAAGAAACGTGTGTGGACTCAAAAACGCAAATTCACACGAATTTGATGAAAATTCACCGTATAAGGTAATAGATTTTATGCCGGATCAAAGCGATTCCGTAAACAAGGGCGGTACGCTCAGACTCGGGGCGTATCCGTGCATAACAACCGAAAATACTAAACTTTACGAGTGCTACGGCAAATCCGAAATATCGGAGCGTCACCGCCACCGTTACGAATTTAACAACGAATACTCGGATATTATGACAAGCAACGGACTTGTTATCGGCGGTACATCTCCCGACAAAAAAATAGTTGAAACAATAGAAATTCCCGAAAATGATTTTTATATAGGAGTGCAGTTTCACCCCGAGTTCAAGAGCCGTCCCAACAAGGCTCATCCTCTTTTCAAGGGGCTTATTGAAACCGCTTTACATCAGCAAAGTGAGGTAGATAAAAATGAATGAAACACATACATTATACAGACCCGAATTTGAACATGACGCTTGCGGAATAGGTGCCGTAGTCAGTATTAAAGGCGAGCAGAGTCACAAGATAGTAAGCGATGCACTCTCTATTGTAGAGAAACTTCAGCACCGTGCAGGCATGGACGCATCGGGCGAAACAGGTGACGGTGTTGGGATACTCGTACAAATATCTCACGATTTCTTTTTTTCGGCTGTACAGGAGCTGGGAATCGAACTTCCTCAAAAAAGAGAATACGGCGTGGGAATGTTCTTCTTTCCTCAAGACGAACTAAAACGCAGTCAGGCTAAAAAAATGCTTGAGATAATCTGCAAAAAAGAGGGAGTTCAGCTTCTTTGCTGGAGAGATGTTCCAATCGACAGTTCGGTAATCGGCAAAAAAGCTCTGGACTGTATGCCCCGCATTATGCAGTGTTTTGTAAAAAAACCGCTCGATGTTAATACGGGTATCGAGTTTGACCGCAAACTTTACATTATCCGCCGTGAGTTTGAGCAATCCAACGACAATACTTATGTTTGCTCTTTCTCATCAAGAACGATAGTTTATAAGGGAATGTTTCTTGTTGATCAGCTTCGCAAGTTCTACACCGACCTTCAGAGCGAAAATTACAAAAGTGCATTGGCTCTCGTTCACTCAAGATTTTCTACAAATACTAATCCGTCTTGGGAACGAGCTCACCCAAACCGTGTGATTCTTCATAACGGCGAAATAAACACTATACGAGGCAATTTTGACAGAATGCTCGCCCGTGAGGAAACTATGACAAGCCCCGTTATGCAGGACGATTTCGACAGAGTTTTGCCCGTCATAAATGCAAACGGTTCAGACTCGGCTATGCTCGACAACACGCTCGAATTTTTAATGATGAACGGAATGGAACTTCCGAAAGCGGTAATGGTGACTATCCCCGAACCGTATGCGAACGACAAGACTATCACACGAGAAAAGCGTGATTTTTATCATTACTACTCCACTATGATGGAACCTTGGGACGGCCCTGCCGCTATTCTTTTCACGGACGGCGATACGGTGGGTGCTGTGCTTGACAGAAACGGACTTCGCCCCTCACGTTATTACATCACCGATGATGATATGCTGATTCTCTCCTCCGAAGTCGGAGTTCTGCCAATCGAAAATGAGCATATAATAACAAAAAGCCGACTTCGTCCGGGCAAAATGCTTCTTGTTGATCTTATCAACCGTAAAGTTATATCGGACGAAGAGTGCAAGCACAGATATGCTATGGAGAAACCTTACGGCGAGTGGCTTGACGGAAATCTTGTACAACTTGCCGATTTGCCCATTCCAAATCATAAGGTCGAAAACCACACTCAACAACAGCGTGACAGACTTTATAAGGCGTTTGGATACACTTACGAACAAATCAAAGACTCTATTTTGCCTATGGCGAAAAACGGAAGTGAACCTACTGCGGCTATGGGTACCGATATTCCCCTCGCCGTTCTTTCAGAGAAACATCAATCACTTTTTTCGTATTTTAAGCAGATTTTCGCACAAGTAACCAATCCTCCGATAGACGCTATCCGTGAGGAAATAGTTACGGATACAACCGTTTTTGTCGGTTCGGACGGTAATCTGCTGGAGGAAAAAGCCGAAAACTGCAATATGCTCGAAATACACAACCCAATACTTACAAGCGTTGATTTAATGAAAATCAAAGCTATTCGCCGTCATGGATTCAAAGCGGCAACGGTATCGCTTTTGTACTACAAAAATACTCCGCTGGAACGTGCGATCGACAGACTCTTTGTTTCATGTGACCGTGAGTATCGCAAAGGGGCAAACATAATTATTTTGTCAGACAGAGGCGTTGACGAAAACCATGTTGCCATTCCGTCTTTGCTTGCTGTTTCGGCTATGGAGCAGTATCTCATCAGAACAAAAAAGCGTACCGCCGTTTCGATAATTCTCGAAAGTGCGGAGCCGTGCGAGGTTCATCATTTTGCGGCACTTCTCGGCTACGGTGCAAGAGCAGTCAACCCGTATCTTGCACAAGAGTGTATATCCGAACTTATCGACAAAGGCTTGCTCGATAAGGATTATCACACAGCTATAAGAGATTACAACTCGGCAGTTCTTCACGGCATTGTAAAGATAGCGTCAAAAATGGGTATATCTACAATACACTCTTATCAATCGTCACAGATATTCGAAGCAGTCGGCATCAGACAAGATGTTATAGACAAGTATTTCACAAATACTGTAAGCAGAGTGGGCGGCATTGGTCTTGAGGAAATCGGCGAAGGTGTGGAGTGGCGTCACGACCACGCTTTTGATCCGCTCGGACTCGGCGTTGACACCGCAACCGACAGCGTAGGCACTCATAAACTCCGCTCGGGTCACGACAAAGAAGATCATATGTACAATCCCGAAACTATAATCGCTCTGCGTGAGGCAACTCAAACAGGAAGTTATTCCCGTTTTAAGGAATACACCTCCATGGTGGACAGCGAAAGCGTTCCGCACACGCTCAGAGGACTTATGGCGTTTGATTTCGACAGCTGTACTCCTATCCCGATAGATGAGGTTGAACCCGCAAGCGAGATCGTAAAGAGATTTAAAACGGGTGCTATGAGTTACGGGTCTATTTCTCAGGAGGCTCACGAGTGTATGGCTGAAGCTATGAATATGCTCGGAGGAAAATCCAACTCCGGTGAAGGCGGTGAAATGCCCGAAAGACTCGGCACCAACAAAAACAGTGCCATAAAACAAGTTGCCTCGGGAAGATTCGGCGTAACAAGCGAATATTTGTTAAGTGCCAAAGAAATACAAATAAAAATGGCTCAAGGAGCAAAACCCGGCGAGGGTGGTCATCTGCCCGGAAACAAAGTTTATCCGTGGATAGCTAAAAACAGATACTCAACACCCGGTGTGTCGCTCATCTCCCCTCCCCCGCACCACGATATTTACTCTATCGAAGATTTGGCTCAGCTCATCTACGACCTGAAAAATGCCAACAGAAAAGCGAGAATTTCGGTTAAGCTGGTATCGGAAGCCGGAGTAGGAACCATCGCCGCAGGTGTTGCCAAAGCCGGTGCGGAAGTTGTTCTTATATCGGGTTATGACGGCGGTACGGGTGCAGCTCCCGTAAGTTCTATTCACAATGCGGGACTTCCGTGGGAGCTTGGTCTTGCCGAAACACATCAGACGCTTATCAAAAACGGTCTGCGTTCGAGAGTCATAATCGAAACGGACGGAAAACTCATGAGCGGAAGAGATGTGGCTATCGCCGCTATGCTTGGAGCCGATGAATTTGGCTTTGCGACAGCACCTCTTGTTACTATGGGCTGCGTTATGATGCGTGTTTGTAATCTCGATACCTGTCCCGTAGGTATCGCAACGCAGAATCCCGAACTCAGAAAGCGTTTTATGGGAAAACCCGAGTATATCGTAAACTTTATGATGTTTATTGCGGAAGAACTGCGAGAAATAATGGCACGTCTTGGCATTAGAACAGTGGCAGAGCTTGTTGGAAGATGCGATTTGCTCAGTGTGAAGAAAAATCAGGTTACACACAGAGCCGAGATGATAGATCTTTCGGGAATATTGAGCCATGATTTTTCAAACGGCGAGAAAACAAAATTCGATCCGCAGGATATATATAATTTTGGTCTTGAAAAAACAGCCGATGAAAGCAAACTTCTGCCGGAATTTGCAAAGGCAATCAAAAATCATACAAAGAAAACCGTTAAAGTTGATATTTCGAGTACCGACCGTGCATTTGGTACAATATTCGGTTCTGTTATTACAGAGAAATTCGGAAACTCTCTTGAGGACGATTTCTATACCGTACAGTGCATGGGCGGCGGCGGACAGTCTTTCGGTGCGTTTATTCCGAAGGGGCTTACGCTGAAACTCGAAGGCGATTCAAATGACTATTTCGGAAAAGGTCTTTCCGGAGGCAAATTAATTGTTTATCCGCCGAAAGAAAGCAGATTCAAAGCCGAGGATAATATAATTATCGGAAATGTCGCTCTTTATGGAGCAACAAGCGGCGAGGCTTATGTTAATGGTATCGCCGGAGAGCGTTTCTGCGTGAGAAATTCGGGTGCATACGCCGTTTGCGAGGGTGTAGGTGACCACGGCTGTGAGTATATGACAGGCGGAAGAGTCGTAATTCTCGGCAAAACAGGCAGAAATTTCGCCGCAGGAATGAGCGGTGGACTCGCATACGTTTACGATGAGGCCCACGACCTTTATTTGAAACTTAACAAGGAACTTGTCACAATGGGAAAAGTCACGGAGAAACACGATATAGAAGAACTTCACACTATGATAGAAAAGCATTTTGCCGCAACAGGTTCTCTGCTCGCAAAAAGAATGCTTGATAATTTTGATGTTTATCTGCCTAATTTCAAAAAGATAACACCTAACGACTATAACACAATGTTAGGTCTTATCGGAAAATTTGAAGAAAAGGGTCTTGATGCGGAACAGGCTGTTTTGGAGGCATTTTACGCATCAAAGAAGGGAGAAATGCAAAATGGGTAAGCCAACCGGATTTATGGAGTATGAAAGAGTCACTTCGGTGACTGTATCTCCCGAAAACAGAATAAAAAATTTCAACGAGTTTCACGCTCCGCTCTCAATGGAGGAAAGAAAAAAGCAGGCTGCTCGCTGTATGAACTGCGGTGTGCCGTTCTGCCAATCGGCAATAAGATTAAATGGTATGGTGTCGGGGTGTCCTTTGCATAATCTTATCCCCGAATGGAATGAAGAGTTATACAAAGGACATTACGAACACGCCCTCAGCCGTCTGCTCAAAACGAACTGTTTTCCGGAGTTTACAGGCAGAGTTTGTCCGGCACTGTGCGAGGCTGCCTGTACCTGCGGACTCAACGACAAACCGGTTACTGTTCACGACAACGAGCTTGCTGTAATTGAGTACGGATTCGCAAACGGCTATATGAAACCAAATCCGCCTGCTGTTCGCACCGATAAGAAAGTAGCTGTAATAGGTTCGGGGCCGTCCGGTCTTGCTTGTGCCGAGATGCTCAACAAACGAGGTCATAACGTTACTGTATTTGAAAGAGAAGACCGTCCCGGCGGACTTCTTATGTACGGTATTCCGAACATGAAACTCGATAAAAGCGTTGTTCTCCGCCGTATTCACCTTATGGAGCAAGAAGGCATTGTGTTCCGAACAAGCTGCAACGTGGGTTCCGATATTTCGGTTGATGAAATTTTGTCTGATTACGATGCGGTCGTACTCTGCTGTGGTGCATCAAAACCCCGTGATTTGAATATCGAAGGCAGAGAACTCAACGGCGTACATTTTGCGGTTGATTTTCTGAAATCCACAACAAAAGCTCTTTTGAACGATCAATACGACAACGGCAATTTTATAAGTGCAAAAGATAAAAATGTTCTTGTTGTCGGCGGTGGCGATACGGGCAACGACTGCGTAGGAACATGTATCCGCCACGGCTGTAAAAATGTAACTCAACTTGAAATGATGCCGAAACTCCCCGATAAACGAACCGCCGACAACGCTTGGCCTCAGTGGCCCCGAATTTGCAAAACAGATTACGGTCAGGAGGAGGCAGCCGCCGTATTTGGTCACGACCCCAGAGTTTATCAGACAACCATCAGAAAACTTATCGGTGATGAAAACGGCAATCTCAGAGCAGCCGAACTCGTTAAACTCGAACCGAAAAAGGACGAAACTTCGGGAAGAATGGTCATGACGCCGATAGAGGAAAGCGTTTATACTGTTGAATGTGATTTGCTTCTTATTGCCGCAGGATTTCTTGGAGCTGAAGAATATGTAACATCATCGTTTGGTGTTGAAACAAATCCTCGTAACAATGTTGCCACAGAACCGGAAAAATACAAGACAACTGCAAACAAAGTTTTCACCGCAGGCGATATGCACCGTGGGCAGAGCCTTGTTGTATGGGCTATATCCGAGGGCAGAGCCGCAGCTCGTGAAGTTGACGAGTTCTTGATGAGATACACAAACATGATTTGAAATATGGAGTGTTTGATATGAATGTTCAATTTACAAAAATGCACGGTCTCGGTAATGATTATATCTACTTTGATTGTGTGAGAAACACTGTTCCGAAATCACCCGAGAAATTATCTGTTATGCTTTCCGACCGCCATTTCGGAGTGGGCGGAGATGGTATTGTTCTTATTATGCCATCGGATAAAGCCGATTTCAGAATGAGAATGTTCAACGCTGACGGCAGCGAGGGGGCTATGTGCGGAAATGCGTCTCGATGTATAGCAAAATACGTTTACGAGAGAGGACTTACAAACAAAACGCATATTACTCTCGAAACAAAATCGGGAATAAAGAAACTCGATATAAATGTCATCGAAAATACTGCTCAAACAATTACGGTGGATATGGGTAAACCGATTATAGGTGCGGTGTCTGCACCTATATCAACCGCTTTCGGAAATTACATTTATACTTATGTTGATATGGGAAATCCCCACTGCGTTATATTTACAGAAGAAAACATCGATTTGTTGGATCTCGAAAAAATCGGCAGACCGCTTGAATGTCATGAATTTTTTCCCGATAGAGCAAATATCGAGTTTGTAAATGTTCTCGGAGAAAAAGATCTTAAAATGAGAGTTTGGGAAAGAGGAAGCGGAGAAACTCTTGCTTGCGGTACGGGTGCGTGTGCAACCGTTACAGCGGCTGTTGTGAACGGGATTTCGCCAATCAACGAAAACATAAATGTTCATCTGCGTGGCGGAGTTTTAACCATAAAATACACGGGCGAGAATGTTCTTATGACCGGCGGTGCCGAGTTCGTGTTTGACGGAACTGCGGAGGTGTAAACATGAAAATAAATCGTAATTTTGATAATCTTGTCGAGAGCTATCTGTTTGCGGAGGTCGCTTCCCGCACCGAAAAATATGCAGAACAAAATCCCAATAAAAAAATTATCCGCATGGGTATTGGAGATGTAACTTTGCCTCTGCCAACTGTCATAACCGAAGCCATGAAAAAAGCCGCCGATGAAATGGCGGACATAAATACATTCAAAGGCTACCCCAGCTACGAAGGATACGAGTTTTTGAGAAATGCAATAAGCGGATATTATGATTCATTCGGTGTTAAAATATCGACTGATGAGATATTCGTAAATGACGGTGCGAAAAGTGACTGCGGTAATATAGGAGATATTTTTTCGGATGACTGCACTGTTCTTGTTACCGACCCCGTATATCCTGTTTATGTAGATTCAAACATAATGGCAGGCAGAAAGATTATTTATGCTCGTTCGGACAAATCAAGCGGTTTTTGTGCTTTACCCGATAAGAACGTTCACGCAGATATTATTTATCTCTGCTCTCCGAATAACCCCACAGGTGCGGCATACACCGCAGATCAGATCAAAGAGTGGATAGCGTATGCTGTCGAAAATGATGCTGTTATCCTTTATGATGCGGCATACGAATCATTTATTACGGACGACCTGCCGAGAAGTATTTTTGCCGTAGAGGGAGCAAGAAACTGTGCAATAGAATTCTGCTCGCTTTCTAAAACAGCAGGTTTCACAGGTATGCGTTGCGGATATACTGTTATTCCAAATGAGCTTGAACGTGACGGACACAATATCAAAAAACTTTGGTACAGACGTCAGTCATCAAAATTTAACGGAGTATCATATCCGGTACAGCGTGCCGCAGAAGCAGTTTTTTCACCCGATGGACAGCAAGCTGTTCGTAAGAATATCGAGTACTACAAACGCAACTCAAAAATTATAACCGAAACAATGGAGAAACTCGGAATAGAATATACGGGCGGAAAAAATTCTCCGTATATATGGATAACTTGCCCGAACGGAATGTCAAGCTGGGAATTTTTTGACTATCTTCTCGAAAAAGCTAATGTAGTGGCAACACCCGGCGAAGGTTTCGGCGATTGTGGCAAGGGCTGTATGCGTTTTACATCGTTTGCATCATTCGAAGCAACAAAAGAAGCTATGGACAGAATCGCTAAGTGCCTTGACGGAAGAAGTTATTTCTTACGTTGATGACATTGCCAATGAGGTTGATGTATAAGATAATTGACGAATAAACATCATAATTTGAATAAGCCACTCCGCAAGCAGACGGTAAATCTGCCTGCGTAGTGGCTTATTTGTTGGTGATGCACAAAACTATCGGGCGTTTTTCTTAATTGTATTATCCGAAAGGGTGTGGTAAAATTAATATGGGTACATTCTTTGTGTACTCCTAAAACAAAAATCAAAGCAAGGGAGATCAATATGAGATCAAAAACAAAATTACGCTCATTCACGCTTGCACTTTTTTCGCTGTTGCTCGTTTTGTTAATAGCAGTGCCATCGAAACTCACCGCTCAGGCGGTGACTGTTCCGGGAGATGAAGATGTATATTATGACGAGGGCATTTTCGGCATAACAAAGTATAGGTACGACCACAACACTAAAACCATTTATCTCAGTCACGCTAAAGAACAGTCGCTTTACTTAACGAGTGGACAGCGTTTTCTCTCAAGCGTGTACATACATGAAGCCGACAACTTACTGAAATCATTGACACCCGAGTATGCGTTCTATAATGCTATGAGAGATATAGCCGAGAGACTACATATCAAGACATAAATGAAAATGCCGTGCAGAGAGGTTTTCTGCACGGCATAACTTATAAAAAATTGACTTTTTGAAGGCAATATGTTATAATAAAAGAGCGATGAAGTTATTATTTG
>CACXHC010000003.1 GCA_902767285.1 uncultured Ruminococcus sp. | reverse complement strand
CAATAAAGAGTGAAAAATCCCCCCACGGCGGAGAGCCGAGGGGGGATTGTTTCAGCTAAGTAACTAAACCCAGTTAATCAAATATCTTGGTTAGTCAAAATTTGAATTATTCTTCAGTCTTTTTTCTTGTGTAAAGAACAACTGCTGCTGCACCCATGAGGATTACAACGAGAGAAACAACTGCGAATGTACCTGCTGTTGCTACTGCTGCGGGAGTAGTTGTAGTAGTTGTAGTTGTAGAGCTCTTGGAAGATGTGCTGCTTGCCTTAGAAGAAGAGGAAGCGTTATCGTTTGTACCCTTCTTGTCAGAATCCTTAGCCTTATCGGAATCAGATGTCTTCTTAGAAGTTGTATCAGTTGTCTTACCCTTATCTGTATCTGTAGGAACTGTTGTATCTGTGTTCTTCTCAGAAGTTGTGTCAGAAGATACATCTGTTGTCTTCTCTGTATCTGTTGTTACATCAGTTGTTACTTCAGAATCAGTTGTTACTTCAGAGTCAGTTGTTACTTCAGAATCAGTTGTTGTCTCGTGGGGGCAAGTTACGTTGAGTTCGAGTTTTGTGTAAGGATCGTCGGGGTTAGAAACGCCAACGAGTGTCTTTGTTGCAGAACCGTCCATTGTTACAGCTGTAAGAGAAGAGCATTTGCCTTCGATACCGAGATCGTCTGTATCAGCTGTTACTTCAAATGTGAGTTCATATACAGGAGCGTTTGCACCTGAGAAGTCTTCGTTAAGACCCATAGCTGCCATTGTAGCGAGTTTAACTACGCCTGCTTTTGCGGGGTTAACAAGATCCATACCGCCTGTTGCTTTAGCAGCACCGGATACATACTTAACTGCATCTGCATTGTAGTTTACGTCATAGTTGTAAGCACCGAGTTTTGCAGCAGCACCGTCAATTGCAACGTTACCAACTGTGAATGTAGCTACAACTGTGTCGCCAGCGTGATATTTGCTGCCTGTTGTTGTTGTGTCGCTTGTTGTATCACTTGTTGTGTCGTTGGAAGCTGCATCGAAACCGTAAGAACCATAGAACTGCTCGTTGTTCTTGTAAGAATCGAGTGTGAACCATGCACCACCTGTTGTGATTGCACCGCTAAGCTCGTTTACGTCTTTAGCGTTGTTGTCAAGAACATAAATCCAACCATCGAAAGTTTCTGTTTCAGGGCAGCCTTCATAAGCTTCGTTTGCGTCATAACCTTCTGTGTTGATGTTAACTGTCTGATGTGCTACTGCTGCGAGTGCAGGATCTGCAGGGCTACCAGCGTCAACAAATGCGTTGAAAATGATTGTTGTTGTGTCAGGGCTAACGCCTTCTACTTTAAATACGTTGTCGCCAACTTCAGGAGCGGCTGTCATTTCGATTCCCGGCCACGGAGCTACCTCAGAGGGCTGCCACCAATATGTGCCTACGCTTGTGTTTGAAGCACCTGCTTCTGTCTTGAAATAGTTGTCCGGTGCAAGGAAGTAGTATGTGTAGCCGTCAGCGGCGGAAGCTGTTACAGTGCCTACGCCTACGCAGAGCATTGCTACGAGCATTGCAGCGGAGAGTAAGATACTAATGACTTTCTTGGACATGAGTTTTTTCCTCCTTAAAAATTATAATGTTGTCAATATCCCGAAGAATAGTTCCTCAGCGTGTTTATTATACTACATCTCAAAACAAAATGCAATACCTTTTTTAAAAATTTTTAAAAAAATTTTAACAAACCATGAAAATTTATTTTAGACAATCAAAAAATCCAGTATTCAAGCCGTTTTTGGCGTTCATAATTTTTTAAAAAAATTTTGGAAATTTTTAATTTTTACGATAATTTTCTATATTTTATTGATTTTTTGTGTCATAACCATTCGGATTTTGCGTTTGCCATCTCCACATATCACGGCACATATCCTCAAGCGACAACTCTGCCTTCCAGCCGAGAAGTCTTTCAGCTTTTTCGGCATTGGCATACGATTCCGCCAAATCTCCCGCACGTCTGGGCTTTATCTCATACGGAACAGCAACATCATTAACCTTCATGAATGTTTGTACTACCTCAAAAACACTGTGACCCTTCCCCGAACCGAGGTTGATTGCCTCAACGCCCTTGTGAGCCACCGCATATTCAAGAGCCTTAACATGACCCTTCGCCAAATCTACAACATGAATATAATCTCTGATACCCGTTCCATCAGGTGTGGGATAGTCATTACCAAAAATCCCCAGCTTTTCGAGTTTACCTCCGGCTACCTTCGCTACATAAGGAAAAAGATTATTCGGAATCCCTGCCGGGTCTTCGCCAATAAGTCCGCTCGGATTTGCCCCAATCGGATTAAAATATCTCAAAAGAACGACTGACAAATCTTTATTTGCAACAGTAGCATCTGTAAAAATCTGTTCGCTTATCAATTTTGTTGTACCGTATGGATTTGTACAAGTCGATGTCGGCATATTTTCGTTATAGGGGGGCTTATTCGATTCACCGTACACAGTCGCCGATGAACTGAAAACAACATTGTTTACGCCGTACTCCTGCATAACTTCGATTAACGTAATCGTTGAGTCAAGATTGTTTCTATAATACATGAGCGGTTTTGCCACGGACTCGCCAACAGCCTTAAATCCCGCAAAATGGATAACCGCATCAAAATTATTATTATCGAAAATATAACGCATTTCGCTTTTGTCGGTGACATCAGCTTCAAAAAAAACGGGGTCTTTGCCTGTAATGCGTGCGATTCTGTTGAGAACTTCGGGTTTGGAGTTCGAAAAATTATCCACAATTGCCACTTCGTGACCGCTCTCGATAAGCTCCACGCAGGTATGCGACCCGATAAACCCGGCACCGCCTGTTAATAAAACTTTCATAAATATGAATCCTTTCTACGAATTTTCCACAAGTGTATTAGCCAACTCGTTAATTTCATCATAGCTGTAAATCTCTTTAATATCGTCAAGGGATTTTTTCTTAATATCGGCACAATATTTATTGCAATATTTTTTGATTATATCATACGGAGATGTATTTTCATCTATACGATGTTCCCAATCATAGGCAAGGTCGTTGTCATCAATGATTCTGCATAACGCTGCTCCTGTGTACTCATACCCCGCATAATCAAGATAATCATTTATATTGCTGTTGTACTTGCCTGTGCAAAGATAATAATATGCACTGTAAAATGTTATGGAATCTTCTTCCTCTTTATTAAAGTATGTAATATTATGATTGATTTTTTTGCTGATTTTATAGAACACATACTGCTCCGAGCCGTATTTTGTTTCGATTTGCTTGACTGTTTCGGCGAAATCCTCATCAAGAAGAGTTTGAGCCTCACGCACAACAACGTATTCGGTTATGTATTCCTTGAGGTCGTCCTCATTTTCGGCGGAGAGCATATCATCAATAAGGCGATACTGCAAGCCCAAAAGCCCGAGATTCTCACTATTTATATCAAACTGACGTTTCTGGACAGGCACGTCCACACTCTCAACAGCATCTTCGAAAGTTTGTTTAACACATTCTTCCTCAAGCGAGCCAGTCCCCTTATATCTGACAGTCTGTTCATCATAAACAGCACGATACGCACGATTACCGAAAATATCGATAAACCCGTTGTCCTCCACATCTTTCGACAAATCGAACAACTGCGGAGTAAGGCGAGATAATCTAAAAACTTTCATGTCGGCATAATCGGCAGGCATTTTGATTGACTGAGCAAACAAATTTCTGCCCATATCCATATTAACAACATAGGTTCTGCCGTGTATAAAATCGCCCTCACGAGTGAACACAAACGGATATTTTCTCAAATTATAAGATTCGTTCCAAATCTCGTCACTTCCGTAGCGTTCATCAAAGAGCTTGTTCATCAGACAGAGTTCTTCTATTGCTCCACGGTCTGTCTCGTCCATGTCGTAAAAATCCGTCTGATACATCTTGTTGTAGATAAGCTCAGCACATACCGCTATTAAAGCCGCTCCGAATATAATCAGTATTACATTTAGTATCTTTTTTAAAATTTTCACTTCTTCTATCCTCGTCAGCTTTTTTCTTCTTTTTTCTTGAAAAAAAAAAGAAGCAAAAAAAAACTTTAATTCGTGTACAATGACTTTGCGTTGTAATCGAATTTTTTTACTTTCTCAACATTTTCTTTTTTTATATATTGAGTTTTTAGGGAAGGGGTTCGGGGAAACCCCTTTTTTTAAAAAGGGGTTT
>CACXHC010000002.1 GCA_902767285.1 uncultured Ruminococcus sp. | reverse complement strand
GTTCGTTGAAACACATAAAATTTATATAGTAAAAGTTTTTTTTGCTTCTTTTTTTTTCAAAAAAAAGAAGAGAAAATAAGCGACAAATTGGAGATTTCTTAGGGCTGTTGTTTTTTCACAGCCTCTTTTTTTATGACCGCATATTCCTTCAATCTAAAGCATATAATGCAGAGAAGAATCAGAAACAAGAAAGGACTTTCATTAAATGACTAAATATATGCCTGAAGGAATCATGATTCGCACTGCCGAAAACAAAAGCCGGCTTTCGTCTTTGACCGCTCTCAACGAGGTTATGCGAGAAGGAAAAATCATCGAGTCATACGCTTTTATGTGCGACAGCGAACACAATCTGTATGTCAAACTCGGCGACATAACCGGAATAATCCCCAAAAACGAAGGGGCTATCGGAATAAAAGACGGCTCTGTGCGAGATATTGCCGTTATATCACGAGTAAATCGCCCTGTGTGCTTTGTCATCACCGATATTTATAAAACAAGCAGCGGTGCGGTGCAAGCATCTTTGTCAAGACTCGCTGCTCAACAAAGATGTATGGAAAATTATGTTAAAAAACTATCTCCCGGCGATGTCATAAATGCTCGAATCACACATCTTGAACATTTCGGAGCTTTTGCGGATATTGGGTGCGGTATAGTTTCGCTTTTGCCCATAGATACAATATCCGTTTCTCGAATTGACCACCCATCTCAGCGATTCAAAGTCGGCGACAGCATAAAAGCAGTCGTAAAAAGCAACGACAACGGCAGAATTTGTCTTACCCACAAAGAGCTTTTGGGAACATGGGAGGAAAATGCCGATAATTTTTCAGTGGGTCAAACCGTTACAGGAATAGTACGAAGTGTCGAGAGCTACGGGGCATTTATCGAACTCACTCCGAATCTTGCCGGATTAGCAGAACTTAAAACCGGTCTTAAACCCGGTATGAAGGTTAGTGTTTACATAAAAAACATTATCCCTCAAAAAATGAAAATTAAATTGATTGTTATTGATTGTTTTGATGAAGATACCGAGATTTCCCCGCCGGAATATTATTTCTTCGGCGACAAAATATCTAAATTTAGATATTCACCGGAAAATTGTAACAAAATAATCGAAACTTCTTTTGATGTACAGTAACATTAATAAATAGCCACAGCAAAAATCGGGGGCAGGCATAGCCTGCTCCCGACAATTAAAAATTAAAATTCTTCGTAAGTTTTCATGATAGCACCTTTAGATGCCGAACTAACAAGTTTTGAGTAGCGTGCAAGCCAACCTGAAGTGATTTTCGGAGCAGGAGCAACATACTCGGCTTTTCTCTTTGCGAGTTCTTCGTCCGAAACTTCGAGCTGAATAGACGCATTGGGAATATCTATACTAATAATATCTCCCTCTTTTATAAGACCAATTTCTCCGCCGTCAGCAGCTTCGGGGCAAACGTGACCGATTGACGCACCACGACTCGCACCGGAGAATCTTCCGTCTGTGATGAGAGCTACCGTTTTATCGAGTTTCATACCGGCAAGAGCACTTGTGGGGTTGAGCATCTCTCTCATGCCGGGGCCGCCCTTGGGACCTTCGTAACGAATAACAACTACATCGCCGTCAACAATCTCAGAATTATAGATCGCTTTTATTGCATCGTCCTCGCTGTCAAAAACTCTTGCGGGGCCTTTATGAGCAAGCATTTCGGGAGCAACCGCACTTCTCTTTACAACACAGCCGTTCTTTGCTATATTTCCCCAAAGAATCTGTATACCGCCTGTTTCGCTGTACGGATTGTCAATTGTTCTGATAGCATTTGTATCTTTAACGTATGCACCCTCTATATTTTCGCCAACTGATTTTCCTGTTGCCGTGAGAAGAGTAAGATCAATAAGACCTTTTTTAGCAAGCTCTGCTTGAACTGCCGGAACTCCGCCCGCTGCGTTGAGATCTTCCATATGAGTCGGGCCAGCCGGTGCAAGATGACACAAATTCGGAGTTTTGGCACTCATCTCATTAAACAAATTGAGGTCAAGCGGAACACCTGCTTCGTTTGCGATAGCAAGCAAATGAAGAACGCTGTTTGACGAACAGCCCAGAGCCATATCACAAGCAAGTGCATTTTTGATTGACTTTTCGTTTATAATATCTCTTGCCTTTATATTTTTGTTAACAAGATTCATGATTGCCATTCCGGCGTGCTTTGCAAGTGCAATTCTTGCCGAAGATACTGCCGGAATTGTTCCGTTGCCCGGCAAAGCGATTCCGAGCGACTCGCATAAACAGTTCATCGAGTTTGCGGTGTACATTCCGGCACATGAACCACAGCCCGGACATACTCCCTGTTCGCACTCGGTGAGTTTTGCTTCGTCAATGAGTCCGGCTTTGTATGAACCTACTGCCTCGAACATTTTCGAAAGCGAAACTTTCTGATTGTCATAAGTGCCGGCGAGCATCGGGCCACCGCTGCATACTACTGCGGGAATATTGAGTCTTACCGCACCCATTACCATGCCGGGAACTATCTTATCACAGTTTGGCACGAGAACGAGTCCGTCAAATGCGTGTGCCTGAGCGAGTGTTTCGACAGAATCTGCGATAAGCTCTCTTGAGGGGAGCGAGTATTTCATGCCAAGATGACCCATAGCGATACCATCGCAAACACCTATTGCCGGAACCATTATCGGTGTACCGCCTGCCAGACAAATACCTGCTTTTACCGCCTCGGTTATTTTATCAAGATGAATATGTCCCGGAATTATTTCACTGTGAGCCGAAACAACACCGATGAGCGGTCTGTCAAGTTCCTCTTTTGTATAACCCATAGCATAAAAAAGGCTTCTGTTCGGAGCTCTTTCAACACCTTTAGTTACATTATCACTTCTCATTTTTTTCAACCTCTTATTTTGATAATTTCACTTTGCCTCTTTGCATAGCCGTTGCACCTGTACGGCACATTTCGAGAATTTTGTAAGGTTTCAGATTTTCGATATACGAATCGAGTTTGATTGGCTTTCCTGTAAGTTCAAAAACCATACTGCCGTCCGAAACGTCTATAATTTTAGCCTTATATATTGTGGCAAGTTCCAAAAGCGAGCTTCTTATATGCTCATTTGCCGCAACTTTTACGAGAAGAAGTTCTCTTATAAGGCTGTCGTTGGGGTCGATCTCGAACATTCCCTCATACTCATAGAGTTTTTTGGTTTGATTAATTATCTGCTTTATTTCTTCGTCATCGCCCGACATACCTATTGTTACTCTTGAGAGAGAACCGTCATTTGTTGCCGAGACTGTAAGACTATCTATATTAAATCCACGCTGACGGAACAGCGAAGAAATTCTTGTAAGCACACCTTCGTGGTTATCAACAAGAAAACTAAGATACTTTCTTTTTAACATCTTCCGCCGCTCCTTTCTTATTCATAAATAATATCATCAACAGTGCCGCCGCCGGGAATCATCGGAAGAACTTTCTCATCTTTGCCGATACGACATTCTATCCATACGGGGCCACCGTACTCAACAGCTTCTTTGAGTGCTTTTCTGAACTCATCGGCGGTTTTGCACGAATATCCTTTTGCTCCGAATCCTTCGGCAACTTTTACATAATCGGTTTTTCTTCCGGGGTCTGTTGAAGAATATCTCTTGCCGTAGAAACTTGTCTGCCACTGTCTAACCATTCCGAGAACTTCATTGTTTATACAAATCGAAATAACCGGAAGATTATAAGTAACCGCTGTACAAGCCTCATTCATATTCATGTGGAACGAGCCATCGCCTGTGATATGGAAAACCGGCTTTCTGCCTGTTCCTATTTGGGCACCGATAGCCGCACCGTAGCCGTATCCCATTGTACCCAAGCCACCGCTTGTAAGGAAATTTTCTGCCTTTACATGATGAAGATACTGTGCCGCCCACATTTGATGTTGTCCAACATCGGTAACAAACAAGCCATCCTCGCCCGCTACTTCACTTATTATATCCATAATCTCTTTGGGGTGCATCATCTCTCCGCCTGTGGAATACGGAATATCTCTTCTAAGGGTGTTTATCTCTGCGAACCAATCATCTCTTTTTGCTTCTTTGAGGAGGGGTTCCAACTCGCCGAGAACGTATTCTGCATCGCCAATTACATGATAATCCGTCTTGACATTTTTATCGATTTCGCTTTGGTCTATATCAATATGAATCATAGTAGCTTTTTTAGCGAATTTTCCGGGAGCAAGGGCAACTCTATCGGAGAATCTGCTGCCTATTGTAATAACAACATCGGCATTATTTACCGCTTTATTTGCGGCAACAGAACCGTGCATGCCTATCATGCCGAGATTTTCGGGCATATCGTATCTCAAAACGCCCGCACCCATAAGAGTATGCGTTGCCGGAATATTAGCTTTTCCGATAATTCTCTTGAGAATTACTCCGGCATTTGAATTTTTAACGCCACCGCCGAACAAGATAACCGGCTTTTTAGCATTATTTATTTCCTCTGCAATATCCGAAATATTGTCGCCGTAGCAACTGAGGAGCTTATCTGCCTCTTGCTTGGGAGCCGGCTCATACTCTGTTGTAGCGGCTGTTATATCCTTAGGAATATCAACCAAAACGGGGCCGGGTCTGCCGCTTATAGCTATTTTGAAAGCCTTTCTCAAAATAGGAGCAAGGTCTTTTATATTGCGAACAACAAAATTGTGTTTTGTTATCGGCATAGTTATACCGGCAATATAAACCTCCTGAAAACTATCTCTACCGATAAGAGAATTGGGAACATTACCGGTAATTGCAACCATCGGAACGGAATCCATATACGCTGTTGCAATACCTGTAACAAGGTTTGTAGCTCCGGGGCCTGATGTTGCAAGAACAACGCCTGTTTTGCCTGTTGCACGGGCGTAGCCGTCCGCCGCATGAGAAGCCCCCTGTTCATGAGCTGTCATAATATGTGTGATTTTGTCGCTGTATTCATAAAGTGCGTCATAGATATTAAGCACCGCACCGCCCGGATAACCGAATATTGTGTCTACTTCATTTTCGAGAAGAACGTTTGCCAATATCTGCGAACCGTTTAAAACCATCTTTTTCAATCCTTTCTGCTGTTAGCGGAAATTTAAATTTTACAGTTCTGCGATTACCTCTACCTCTGCAAGTACGTTTTTGGGCAGAGTCTTGACCGCTACGCAGGAACGTGCCGGCTTTGATGTAAAATATTTGCCGTAAACTTCATTGAACGCTGCAAAATCGCCCATATCTGCAAGAAAACAAACAGTTTTTACTGCTTTGTCAAGGCTGCTGCCTGCCTCTGCGAGAATGGCTTGGAGGTTTTTACAAATCTGCTCTGTTTGAGCTTCGATTGTTTCAGCCTCAACAGCACCCGTTGCCGGGTTAATTGCGATCTGACCCGACGTAAATACGAGCGAGCCGACCTTTACTGCCTGAGAATAAGGCCCTATTGCATCAGGGGCATTTTTTGTATAAACTTTTTCTGACATTTTAATTCTTCTTTCTATTTATTATTATATCATAAAAAACCAATTGCACCGCAAAAAGTTTGCACACACGAACAAAAAGTTTTTTTGCTTCTTTTTTTTCAAAAAAAGAAGAAGAAAAAAATCAATTGTTCAGTATTTTAAAGCCGGCATTTGTAAGAGCGGTTCTAACTTCCTTGATATGCTGTCTGTTTTTAGTTTCAAGCTCTATTCTGATGATACAACTGTTGATGTCGCTGCCCTTTTCGGCGTGTTCGTAGTTAACCGAAACGATATTTGCTCCGGTGAGGGCGATTGTTGCAGACATATCTCTGAGCTGACCGGGTTTGTCGGTAAGCTGAATGGAGAGTTTTTCCAATCTACCTGACTTGAGAAGTCCTCTGTCGATGATTCTCGACAAAATTGTAACGTCGATATTACCGCCCGAAACGACACAAACCGTATTTTTGTTTTTAACCGGAAGTTTATTAAACATAACTGCCGCAACCGAAACCGCTCCTGCACCTTCGGCAACGAGTTTCTGATTCTCCATAAGTGCGAGAATTGCGTTTGCTGTTTCGTCATCTGTTACAGTTACGATGTCGTCAACAAGTTTTGAACAAATATCGAACGTGTTCTCGCCGGGCTGTTTTACGGCGATACCGTCACAGAACGTATTTACGCTGTCGAGAGTGACAATTTTTCCCTCTCTCTTCGATGTGAACATTGACGGGGCACCTTGTGCCTGAACTCCGTAAACTTTTACATTGGGGTTGAGTGCCTTCACCGTGTATGCGATACCCGAAATCAATCCGCCGCCGCCTACCGGAACAACAATTGCTTCAACATCGGGATTCTGCTCCAAAATTTCAAGAGCAATAGTTCCCTGACCGGCTATTACATACTCATCGTCAAACGGATGAATAAAAGTATATCCCATTTCGTCTTTGAGCTGTAATGCTCTTTGATATGCGTCATCATAAACACCGTTGACAAGTTCGATTTCCGCTCCATAGGCTCTTGTAGCTTCGACTTTCGATATAGGAGCTATATCAGGCAGACAGATAACCGACTTTATACCGCTTCTTGCGGCTGCGAGTGCCACGCCCTGAGCATGGTTTCCGGCAGAACAGGCAATTACGCCTCTCGCCTTCTCTTCCTCTGTAAGACGTGAGATTTTATATGCCGCACCTCTAACTTTAAATGAACCCGTTATCTGAAGATTTTCGGGTTTTATGTATAAATCAACTTCGGGGTTGATTTTAGGTGCTTTTATAAGTTCTGTATTTCTGATGATTTTTTTTAGTGCAAACGCCGCCTGATACACATTTTCAAGCTGAACCATTTTAATTCATAACCTTTCTATTATCAAAAAATTAGATTTCACTGCAAACGAGGTCGCCCATTTCGCTGCACGATACTTTTTTAACATCGGGGTCTTTGCCTGCAATATCTGCTGTTCTGTATCCTTTATCGAGAACAATATTGACTGCTCTTTCTATGTCGTCAGCTTCTTCAATCATATCAAACGAATATCTGAGCATCATAGCCACCGAAAGAATCGTTCCGAGGGGATTTGCTATATTGAGTCCGGCAATATCGGGAGCCGAACCGTGTATGGGTTCATACATTCCGAGCGTTGTTGACGAAAGACTCGCCGAAGGCATCATGCCTATTGAGCCTGTGAGCATACTTGCTTCATCTGAAAGAATATCGCCGAACATATTCTCAGTAACGATAACATCAAACTGACCGGGATTTCTGATAAGCTGCATAGCGGTGTTATCAACCAAAATATCATTATACTGAACATCGCTGTATTCTTCAGCTAATTTGTGCATTACTTTTCTCCACAATTTTGAAGAATCAAGAACATTCGCTTTATCTACCGAATGAACTTTCTTACCTCTTTTGCGGGCGGTTTCAAATGCAACTCTGCCTATTCTTTCGATTTCGTGTTCAGAATAGAGCATGAGGTCTGTTGCGACTTCCTCGCCGTCCTGTGTGAATGTCTTGTGTTCGCCGAAATAGATACCGCCGGTAAGTTCTCTTACGATCATAAGGTCAAGACCGTCTGCGATTCCTGTTTCTTTGAGCGGAGAAGCATCTTTGAGCTGACCGAACATTTTAGTTGGGCGAAGATTTGCAAAAAGTCCAAGTTCCGCACGAACTTTCAATAATGCTTTTTCGGGGCGTTTTGCGGGGTCTATGTTATCCCACTTTGTACCGCCGACCGCACCTAAAAGAACGCTGTCGCAATTTTTGCATCTGTCGAGTCCGTCATCTGTTATGGGAACACCGAATTTATCGATAGACGCTCCGCCTATATCTACAAAATCCTTTTCAAAAGTATGACCGTACTTTTCGCCTATTTTGTCGAGGACTTTCAAAGCCTCGTCAACGATTTCGGGGCCTATTCCGTCACCTTTCAGGACTGTGATTTTCTTATTCATTATTATTCACCTTTGTTCTTTATTGAATTGAGCAGGCCGTTCGCTCTGATAATTTCTTTTATAAAATCGGGGAACGGCTGAGCCTGATACTGCTCGCCCTTAGTTTCATTGTATATTATACCGGTGTCAAAGTCAATAGAAACAGTATCGCCATCGTTAATTTTTTCGCTTGCTTCGGGACATTCGAGAATCGCAAGACCTATATTTATAGCATTTCGATAAAATATACGGGCGAAACTTTTTGCGATAACGCAATCTATGCCCGACGCTTTTATTGCGATAGGAGCGTGTTCTCTTGACGAACCACAACCGAAATTAGCTCCACCGACCATAATATCGCCTTTGGACACTTTGTTTACAAACTCGGTGTCTATATCTTCCATGCAGTGCTTGGCAAGTTCGCCGTGGTCTGCGGTGTTGAGGTATCTTGCCGGAATAATAACATCTGTATCGATATTATTTCCGTACTTATGTACAGTACCTTTTGCGTTCATTTATACAAAACTCCTTTTACTAAATAGTTGTGGGGTCGGTTATAACTCCTGTAATGGCACTTGCCGCCGCTACTGCCGGACTTGCAAGATATATTTTTGATGTAACGTGACCCATTCTGCCTACAAAATTACGGTTTGTTGTAGCAACTGCGACTTCGTTTTCGGCGAGGATCCCCATATATCCGCCAAGACACGGCCCGCAAGTCGGAGTAGAAACCGCACAGCCTGCTTCCATAAAAATATCTATGTAGCCGGCTTTCATAGCATCTCTGTAAATAGTGGGAGTTGCCGGAATAACTATACAGCGGATCCCCTTTGCAATATGTTTTCCTTTGAGGATTTCGGCAGCTATTCTCAAATCGGAAATTCTGCCGTTTGTGCATGAACCAATAACAACCTGGTCTATTTTCACGTCAGAAAGTTCGGAGGCATTCTTTGTATTTTCGGGAAGATGAGGACAAGCAACAGTTGGCTGTATATCTGCAAGATTTATTTTGATCACTTGCTCATATTCGGCATCGTCATCGGCTTTATAAATTTTGTAAGGGCGATTCACTCTTGCATTTACATATTCAAGAGTTTTATCATCAATTTCAAAAATACCGTTTTTCGCACCGGCTTCGATAGCCATATTTGCAATGCAAAGTCTGTCATCAACGGACAATTCCGAAACGCCCTCGCCGGTGAACTCCATTGATTTATATAACGCACCGTCAACACCGATTTTTCCGATTATATAAAGAATTACATCTTTACCGGAAACAAAGGGATTCAGTTTGCCCGTAAGCTCAAATTTAATAGCTTCGGGAACTTTGAACCATGCTTCGCCCGTTGCCATGCCTGCCGCCATATCGGTACTGCCTACACCTGTCGAGAACGCACCGACTGCACCATAAGTACAGGTGTGAGAATCCGCACCAATGACTATATCGCCGGGGGCAACAAGTCCTTTTTCGGGTAAAAGAGCGTGTTCGATACCCATTTCGCCAACATCGAAATAGTTATCAATATCGAATTTTCCGGCAAAGCAGCGGCATTGTTTTGTCTGCTGAGCGGCTTTGATATCTTTGTTGGGAACAAAGTGATCCATAACCATAGCGATTTTGGATTTATCAAACACACTATTGAAACCATTTTTTTCAAATTCGTTTATAGCCACCGGAGTTGTTATGTCGTTTCCGAGTACAAGACTGAGCTTTACTCTTATGAGCTGTCCGGGAACTACGTTATCCAAGCCGGCACCTGCGGCGAGGATCTTTTGAGTCATAGTCATACCCATGGAAAAAAATCTCCTTTAAAAAATTATTAGCAATCTAATTATACACTTTTTTTGCCTGAACGTAAAGAAAAAATTTTTGTATACTATGCTTTTTTTGCCTCACGGCGATTTATGGCACAGAATAACGCCGCTACGGACGAATATATAATGTCATCATGAACGCCGACACCCCATTCAACGTTACCGTTTTTATCGGTTATGCTGACGTATGTTACCGCTTTTGAGTCGGAACCTTTTTCGAGGGCGTGTTCTGTATATGAGAGGTCAGAAATATCGATATTGAGATTATGACGCAAAGCACGGCTTACAGCACTGAGTCTGCCCGAACCCTCGCCGGAAATCATTTTATCTTTTCCCTCAAAATTAACGAGCATAACAACGCTCATTCTCTCGCCTTTTCCCGATTTTTTGAAAACTATCTCTTTGAGTTCCACGGGAGTCTTAATATTTACGAACTCTTTTGTAAAGCAGTCATAAATTTCGTTGGGGAGCATTTCTTTATGGTTTACATCTGAAATATTTTTTATGAAATAGCTTACTTTTTCTCCGAATTGTTTTGGGAGAACATAGCCGTAATGTTTCTCCAAAAGATAACCTACACCGCCCTTACCTGACTGCGAATTAATGCGGATAACATCGGTTTCGTACATTCTGCCAACGTCCGAGGGGTCAATCGGGAGATATGGAATAGTCCACGAAGTAAGACCTTTCTCCTCATGCCATTTTTTGCCTTTGGCGATAGCGTCCTGATGTGAACCCGAGAAAGCCGCAAACACGAGCGAACCTGCATACGGACTGCGGTCACTTACTTTCATTCGAGTAACTCTTTCATAGAGTTCGCAAATAGATGGAATATCGGAGAAATCGAGTTGAGGGTCAACACCCTGTGAGAACATATTCATAGCGAGCGTTACAATATCGACATTACCTGTTCTCTCGCCGTTGCCGAAGAGGGTACCTTCGACACGGTCTGCACCTGCGAGGAGTCCGAGTTCGGTATCTGCGACACCGCAGCCACGGTCATTATGCGGATGAAGTGAAAGTTCTATTGCGTCACGATATTTAAGTCTGTCTGACATATATTCGATTTGATTGGCGTAGATGTGCGGTAAAGAATGTTCAACCGTAACAGGAAGATTTATTATTGCTTTTCTGTCGGGGGTAGGCTGAAGAATATCGAGAACAGCGTTGCAGACTTCGAGAGCATATTCCGGCTCTGTTCCCGTGAAAGATTCGGGGGAATACTCAACTCTAAAATTGGTGTTATTTTCTTCCTGAAGTTTTTTGATAAGTTTAGCTCCGTCAACGGCGATTTGTTTTATTTCCTCTTTAGATTTTCTGAAAACCTGTTCACGCTGAGCCTTTGAGGTTGAGTTATAGAAATGAACGATTGCATTTTTACAGCCTTTGAGCGATTCAAAAGTTTTGAGGATTATATGTTCTCTCGCCTGAGTGAGGACTTGAACGGTAACATCATCGGGAATACGGTTTTCTTCAATGAGTCGGCAAAGGAAATAGTATTCGGTTTCGCTTGCGGCAGGGAAGCCGACTTCGATTTCTTTAAAACCGATTTTAACGAGCATATCAAAGAACTCAAGTTTTTCGTCAATACTCATGGGAACGATGAGTGATTGATTGCCATCTCTCAAATCGACCGAACACCAAGTAGGTGCTTTATCAACATATTCTTTTTTGACCCATTTGTACTCATTCACCGGCGGATTAAAATACTGTCGGGAATATCTTTCAAAATTTTTCATAACAAAATCTCCTTTAATAAATGGTATTATTTTTAGAATATGGTTGTTGCCTAAAAAAAAGTCCTCGCCTTTATATCAAAAGGCGAAGACAGAATCTCCGTGGTACCACTTTTGTTGACTTTCAGAAAGCCCGCTCTTTCGGCACAACCATGCCAACCTCCTGTAACGGTGAGGCTCCGTCATTCCTACTCTTTATCGAAAAAGGACAAATTTCAGTCAGCAGCTCCGGGGAGAGCTTAACAGCGGGACGCCATCGTTTCGCACCGAACAACGACTCTCTGAAAACGTCTTACGCAGTCTTATTCCCCATCATAGCATTTAGAATATTCATAGTAGTATGGATTATTATATACTATTTCTTAAATTTTGTCAACAATTTTTTTGAGAGTTTTTTATCTTTTTAAATTCCGGCACACGTTCGAGCAATTTGCATATACCAAAAATAAGTATAATTGTTATGGGATACATAACCAATTCTTTTAATCCTCTTACATACAGTGCATGGAGCGGTTGAAATCCGTAGAACAGCACGAACCACAGCGACCCCAAAAGTTCGCTTATAAAGGCTCCCACAATTGCCGCCGTTAACGCTATTCTTTGGAGAGTAACTTTTTCACCGTAAAACGAAATTCCATACACAAGACCAATTAATATCATACTTATCGTAAATCCGGGAATATACGCACCCATCGGGGCCATAACAAACCCGATAATATCGGACAAACCGCCGATTATCGCCGCCGGCACAGGCCCGTACAACATAGCGGCTATCGCTATTGGTATAACGGTAAAGCTGAGTTTTATCACGTTTGTTCCCAAAAATGTTATGCTGATGTTCCCAAAATACGACAGCACAAGACATATTGATAGCAACATCGCACATACCGCCAATGCCAGCGGATTTGCAAGTTCTTTTGATGATTTCTTTAATTTTTCTTTTATTCTCATTTCGATTACCCCTTCACCAAACGAAGTTTCACGTAAATTATATCATATTTAATTTTGTATGTCAATCTCACCTTTTTGGGGGCTGCTGCCGCCCCCAAACTCCTGCTCAGGGGCTGCCGCCCCTGAAACCCCGCTTGGGGGCTGCCGCCCCCAAACCCCTGCCTTCTTTTTTTTGAAAAAAAAAGAAGCAAAAAAAACTTTAATTGTATAAATTTTATGTGTTTTAATAATTTTCTATAAACTAAAACAAAAACGACTGCAAGCTACGCAGTCGTTTTTGTTTCTATATTAATAAACATTTTTTAAACAATTAAAGTTTTTTTGGAAGGGGGTTGGTGCTGTGAAAAATTGGCTTTCTTTGGAAAACCTTTCCCAAAAACTTTTTTTATGGTAGAGTAGGTTTAGTATGCTATCCGTCACAGCGATAGCGTGACGGAGGGTTGTCACGGCAATCTTACGGAATAATGTTTACTACAAAACACAGCAACAAATCCGACTGCGTACTTGTGCAGTCGGATTTGTTTCAGTTTACTATAAATGAGCAAATTTCAGAGGTCATCGTCAAAATGCACAAAGAATAACGCTCAAGCAACCATAGCAAGTAAATCCGAAAAGC
>CACXHC010000001.1 GCA_902767285.1 uncultured Ruminococcus sp. | reverse complement strand
TTTTTTTTTCAAAAAAAAGAAGAAGAAAAAATAAAGGAGATTAAATTTTATGGAAACAAGAGTTGCTATCATAGGTATTATAGTTGAAAACACAGATTCAGTTGACAAGCTCAACGACATTCTTCACGAATACGGTGACTACATCATTGGCAGAATGGGGCTTCCGTACAGCAAAAAGGGTGTCAATATAATAAGTGTATGTCTTGACGCTCCTCTCGACATAATCAACCAGCTTTCGGGAAAACTTGGCTTGATTGACGGCGTTAGTGCAAAAGCCGTTTTCTCGAAAATCTAATATGAAAAATCTTATCGACCGCCTTTATTTGAAAAACGATTTGTCCAAAAACGATTATGCCGAGCTTATCCGAAATCACAGCGATTCCGATGCGGAATACCTCTTCTCTCTTTCGGTCAAACTGCGTGAGAAATATTATGGAAAAGATGTTTATGTTCGTGGGCTTATCGAATTTTCAAACTACTGTAAAAATAATTGTCTGTACTGCGGTATTCGCCGAGATAACAGGAATGTTCAAAGATACCGCTTATCTAAAGAAGATATTTTGACTTGCTGTGCTGAGGGGTATTCTCTCGGCTTTAGGACTTTCGTTCTGCAAGGCGGCGAGGATCCGTATTTTACAGACGACAGAATATGTGATATAGTTTATTCTATAAAACAAAAATATCCTGACTGTGCTGTTACTCTCTCTATCGGTGAGAAAGAATACGCCAGTTATAAAGCGTTTTTCGATGCCGGTGCGGACAGGTATCTTCTTCGCCACGAAACCGCCGATAACTCGCATTATTCGAAACTTCACCCGCCCGAAATGTCACTCGAACACAGAAAAAATTGTTTGTACGATCTAAAAAATATTGGGTATCAGGTGGGCTGTGGATTTATGGTCGGTTCGCCGTTTCAGACTGCCGAAAATCTCGCCGATGACATGATTTTTATACGAGAACTTTCACCCCACATGGTCGGGATAGGCCCGTTTATCTCTCAGCACGATACGCCGTTCGCTGACCAAAAAAACGGAACTCTTGAACAAACATTGTTTATGCTCGGTTTGATTCGGCTTACTTTGCCGAATGTTCTTTTGCCGTCCACAACGGCTCTCGGCACTATTCACCCAATGGGCAGAGAAAAAGGTATTCTCGCCGGAGCTAATGTCGTTATGCCGAATCTTTCACCAAAATCTGTTAGAGATAAGTACCTTCTGTACGACAACAAAATTTGTACCGGCGATGAAGCCGCCGAATGTAAACATTGTCTGCAAATGCGTATGAAATCTATAGGATATAATATAGTCACCTCAAGGGGCGACTGCAAATCAATTAAGGAGATATATCAAAATGAGTTTTAAGTATGACCCGAAATCATCTATTGCCGATGAATTTATTAATGATGAAGAAATCAAGGCTTGCCTTGAGTATTCTGAAAAAAACAAAAATAATGTCGAACTTATTGACCAAATACTCGAAAAAGCAAGAAAGGGTAAAGGTCTTTCACACAAAGAGGCAATCGTTCTTCTTGACTGCGATATTGAGGAGAAAAACAAAGAAATCTATGCTCTCGCCGAGAAAATCAAAAAAGATTATTACGGAAACAGAATCGTTATGTTTGCTCCGCTTTATCTTTCCAATTACTGCGTAAACGGCTGTTTGTACTGCCCCTATCACGCAAAAAATAAGCATATCCGCCGTGTCAAACTTACTCAGGAACAAATCAGAGATGAAGTTATCGCTTTGCAGGATATGGGTCATAAGAGACTCGCTCTCGAAGCCGGCGAAGATCCCGTAAATAATCCTATCGAATATATTCTCGAAAGTATCAAAACTATTTACAGTATCAAGCACAAAAACGGTGCTATCCGCCGTGTTAACGTAAATATCGCCGCTACTACTCACGAAAATTACAAAAAACTCAAAGATGCGGGAATCGGCACTTATATTCTTTTCCAAGAAACTTACAACAAGGAAAGCTACGAGCGACTTCACCCCACAGGCCCCAAGCACAACTATAACTATCATACAGAAGCTATGGACAGAGCTATGGAAGCCGGTATCGATGACGTTGGCTGCGGTGTTCTTTTCGGTCTGGAGCTTTACAGATACGAGTTTGTCGGAATTTTAATGCACGCTGAACATCTTGAGGCTAAATTTGGTGTTGGCCCTCATACAATTAGTGTTCCGAGAGTCAGAAAAGCCGATGACATCGACCCCGATGTTTTCGACAACGGTATTTCGGACGAAACTTTCGCTAAAATCGTTGCTTGCATAAGAATCGCTGTTCCCTACACCGGCATGATCGTTTCTACAAGAGAAAGCCAAAAGAGCCGTGAAACTGTTCTTCATCTTGGTATTTCGCAAATCAGCGGAGGTTCAAAAACAAGTGTCGGCGGTTACGCTGTTCCCGAAGCTGAAGAGGACGACTCCTCACAATTCGATGTAAGCGACACAAGAACTCTTGACGAAGTTGTTAAATGGCTTATGGAATTGGGATATATCCCGAGTTTCTGTACTGCTTGCTATCGTGCGGGCAGAACGGGCGACCGCTTTATGTCACTTTGCAAAGCCGGTCAGATTCAAAACTGCTGTCACCCCAACGCCCTAATGACTCTCAAAGAATATCTCGAAGATTACGCATCGCCCGAAACTAAGAAAATCGGCGAAGAACTTATTTTGAAAGAACTCGCCAATATTCCTAAAGATAAGGTTCGTGAAAAAACAAAAGAGTATCTCGTTGGCATTCATGCCGGAGAACGTGATTTCAGATTCTAAAAATTTTTTGGAGCTACAAAATAAGTAGTAAAAACATTAACAAAAGTGTTTAAACGTGGTATAATATACTCATAAGGAAGTGAGCTTATGAGTAATTATAA